>NZ_CP024847.1:2193846-2507253 GCF_002892535.1 Aquella oligotrophica
ATCTGCGCCATTTACCGAACAATCTGCTGATGCAACTGGCACTGTTTCAAGCCAGTTACTTACACCGGAAACATTTATATTCAATGCTCCATAACCTGCTGTATTTGAAGTTGCGAAAGAAAGAGTTGCAGTTCCAGAACTAAGTGGATTAGGTGTGATAATCGGTGTAATTACGGCTTGAGTATACTCAAGATAAAAAGAAGTATTTCCATTTGTATCTTCAACCTGTGGCTGCTCATAAAAACCAGCTGCAGTATTCCAACTTGCTGGTGGATAAGGAATTGGCGAATTAAAGGTATTTGAAGCCCCCATAATAGCCAGATCAGCCTTATCCAGTTTTAGTATCAAATTACAACTACCATTAATCGGAATTGTTGAGACATTTGCACCAGTAGGACAATTCCCTCCTGCCACAACTAATCCACGCGGCAAATTATTTGTATCAATATTAAAATCAAGCATCGGATAATTTACCGACGGATTAGTATATGTTAAAGTAATCAAGGAATCAGCCGTATCCGCACCATTAGTCTCAAATGGAGAATCAAAAGTACCCTCACCTGCCAAATTACCAGCATCAACCGGAACAGGAGCAATACTGCTATCATTCTCTTTTAGCAGATAATTTATTGGTACAGAAAGATTTTTTGCCACATTTGGATAGCCACCGCCATAATTGATTACCAGATTGGTAATTCCATTTTCATTTATAGTTAAATTGGCTGGTTCTGGACCATAGATAACACGTATATTGCAGCCTGCATTTTTGGGAAGTATCCCGGATTGTGGACATGGATCATCTAAAAGAGCATTATCAATATGAGGAACATGACTGGTCGAAGTACCTTCAAGAGTGTAGCCACTAATTTCTGCCGGAGCGCTTCCTATATTTACTACATGAAAAATATATGATACATAATTTGCACCATTTGCCATAACTACAAGGTTTACATTTTCGGATGCAGTTGGGTGGGTAAATGTCAGAATCGGGGCTTCTGTTATATTATATCTTATTGGTGAAGAAGTAAATGTATAACTAGTGCCATTATAATCACCAGATAATCGCATAACTATAGCCCCAGAACCATAAGATGATCCACTCGTAAAATTTATGGAAACGGAACACTGCGAAAGCGGTGATATGACATATGCATTAGAACTGCTAGAGGATTTCTGACAGCTACTTCCAGTTTGTACAACACGCCCACTGCCTCCTGAATCATAGCTAAAAGTAACATTATTTAATGGTGCATTTCCGACATTATTTATTGTAAAAATAAAAACTTGAGTTTCATTTCTGGTAAGAGAAATATTACTTACGCTTGGAGTTATATAGATGTTTGGATAAGGTTTATCGTTAGTCCATATCAAAAGATCATTACCAGCCTCTATACCATTCAAAGTATATATTATCTGTGAAGAGCCTGGCATATATTGTGTCACTCGGTAAGTTATATTGCAGGAATTTTGTGCATTTGCCAAAAGTACCACTCCTGTGCAATTATTACTAACTACTCCCTCAGATAAAGTAACTCCAATACTCCCACCACTAACATCCTTATTTCCAATATTGACAATACTAATTGTAGCTGTTGACTCCTGCATCAAATTGATAATGGGAGTATCCCCAAAGATCAAGTTACTGTCGGATTGACTCGGAATAATATTAATAAACAGATCTGAATTTAGAGTCAAGGATTTATTTTGATAGCCTGATTGGTTGGTATTGACGTAGCTCGGCGAAAGCACCGCTGTTGTAGCAGTATTTCCAGTAAACTTAACTGCAACCTCAATCGGTATTACTTGCCCGGCAGCAATTTGTTGTCCGTTAACAAAGCCATTTTTTATACTAGCTTGTCCTGAATTATCTGAATTAATAGAAACCTGATTATATACTGAGCCAGATTCTCCGCCTGCAATTAAATAACTTACAACATAACGTGTCTCTCCCTGTCTGGCTACAGCATTAAGCGAAGCATTAAAAAATGCCAGAGTTATATTCTTCATATCAATGTACTGGTAATTAACTATTTGCGAATATGAATGTAACTTGCCCTGATGATCATTATATTGTAGAGAGATCAGAGAAGATCCCTTATTACCAACACTAAGGACTGGCGTATTAAATTTAAGCTGGCAATATCCATTTGCTTTAATAGTACTACATTCTTCAGGGTTCAGTAAAATAAAGTGGCTGGAGTTTTCCTTTATCGCCTGATACTTTACCCCTAGTTTCTTAATAGCCTTCTGCCATATCTCATAATCTGTACTTGAATCCAAACTGTAACTAATATTATGAATATCTAAATTACTATAATTACGGATATATAGTACTCCAGGTGTAGAACCCCCATTAACAACTGGTACTGCAGAGGTATTATCAATTCTAATGGCAGTAGCTTCAAGGGTTACCTGCCCCTGACTGGAACTATTATTTCCACTACCACTACAAGCCGTCAGCACAATAGTCAGCAATGTACAATAAATAAATCTTTTATAGCTAAACACCCTACCTAAGAGCAGGAAAATCAATTCTCTCATATATTATCTGTCTTTCTAATAATCATGGATTGAATTTGCTGACAAATTTTCACCTTATACCCATATACCCTTGTCCTATCCAGATAGCTAAACCTAGATATACTACTTTAAATAGTTTTATTAGAGTTTTTACGCCGAATTGTAATTGAAATGATTATTTTTGTCTATCAGCTATTTCTGCTGATTATACGCCTATTAAATGATAAAATGCACCAATGAAGTAAACAGTGGGGAGTGAAATGTAAATAAGTTAGAGGTTTTAGATTACAATTAATTTTGATGAAATTAAGACAATAACCCTATGTTTAAACAACTACTCCAAATCAAAAAAGATTCTATCTGACGCAGAATAGTGGTTAAGTAAAAGTAAATACAATATAATTACAAACACATAACTAGAATTATGAAGGTTAATGATTTGCGAATATTGTCATACCTGCATAGGCAGGTATCCATTTCAATGAATCCCCGGGTCTGTGCCCGAGGATAACAAATTGCTATGTATGAGTGACAGTTGCTTAATATGACAATATAAAAAAGCCACCTCAACTTTACTGAGATGGCTTTTCAAGGGGATTTCTTATTCTACCAGAAGCTAACCGCTGATTTAGTTACTGACGGAGTGGTACTTTGTTTCTTGTAAGAATGTACTGTGTAACCACAAGTATTACCCAAACTACCATTTATTTCTTTCCATGCATCTGATTTACCCGGTACATCTTTAGCTGTTGTATCACCATTACATGCTACATAGCCTTTACCATTATAAGTTACAAACGGATGAATCTCTTTCGGTGAATATATTACCGGATATTCGCCTGCTTTCCACTGACCAAAATCATAACTACCTTTTGGTGCCTCTACTTTTACAGACGTAGTCATCATTTGACTATCTCTTTTTTGATCACAGGTTAAGTTACCGTTATTATTTGATACTGTTGAGTCTTTTGCACACGAACTATAGTCCAATGTTGAAATAAAATTATATTTACCTTCAGAATTTTGACATTCCTGTTTAAGAGTTTTAGATTGATGCTCCCATCCTCTCACTCCTGCAGCGTCTCGGCAACTATTTCTATAACTACCTTGCGGTTTATTTTGTATATCATCAAGAGTCACAATTTTACCTTGTACTCTGTCAGTATCTATTATTTGTGAATTTGCTATCTTACTGCTTCCCATAGAACTAAAAGGATCAAAAGAATAGTATGTATCAATCTTCAAGTAAGGCGATCCACCACCCTGTTCAAGTTGTATATCTACTAGTCCCCAAGATTTAGTTCCAACAAAAGGGCCATCATTCTCACCAGAATAAATCTCATAATGGAAGTTGTAATAATCATAAGCATCTTCATCCATTGGATTATCAGGGTTGGAGGTTCCTAATTTCCACGAAGGGTTTCCACTATGTGGTGTCCACACCATAAAGGCAACTTGTTTATATTTACCTGAGTTTTGCCCGGATGTTATAGGGATATAAAGGTATACCATGCGTTTTGCACCTTTAGTGGTTAACGCAGTATGTAGTTGTACTGTAAAATTTGCTTTGTCATGTAATTTTAAAGCCCCATGACCAATGTAGTGCCATCTATCTTCATCAATTCTTCCATCTTTAACCCCACCACGATCGTTATCATAATAAAAAGTACTATTTGAATTATTCCTATACTGAATAGCAAATTCATCGTCATTTGAGAACATTGCACCATCTTGTTGATGAGTTGGATTATTAATATTATTTGTCACATTAACTGGGCTAGCAAAACTAGATGTTGCACATATTACCAAACCAGATAAAACCAATAATTTTTTAAGTGTGTTTTTCATTTTAGTCCCCTTGAAATGAAAGTTAATTTCTTACTTTTTTGTTTTGAAGCTCTTCGCTTCCTATGACGTTATATTAACAATTCATCCCAAGTGCTGAATATAGCCATCTAAGCAATCTAGCTATACGGATTTGCAATCTATCAATACAAATATCCAGACACAACAAAAATTGTTGCTTTCAAAGAAATTATTAACTTTATACTTCCGGCTGCAAAAAATTAAGTAAAAATGAAATGGAAGGTCATTTATGAATAAGATTAAATTATTATTAGGGTAAGACAATTTTTTAGACTATTGCTTATTATCAAGAAATAATAGCTTTGATGATATTCATAGAAAAAGCCGCCCAATCAGAAATGGGCGGACTTCAAGGAGAACTCAAGATAAACTTGATTTGTTAGCTCAAATACCGGAAGAAACAATATAGCCTAACCTTATATTGAGTAGAGAAATATATCATCAGGATTTCTGTTTTATCCGCAACAATTAATATAATACTCGCGCGCGAATTGTACCTGGAATTTTTTTAAGATCATTGAGGACATTTTTGCCATATTCAACATTAATATCACTAATTACATATCCTACTAGTTCATTGGTTTTAAGATATTGCCCAAGCACATTTGCAGAATGGTTTGCTAACACCTGATTGATTTGCGCCAAAATACCCGGTACATTTGAATGTAAATGGATCAAGCGGTGTGCCTGTTTTAGTTCTGGTAATTGAATATTTGGCAAATTAACGCTTTGTGTAGTATCACCAGTATTGACATAATTAATCATTCTTCTAGCTACAAATTCACCGATATTTAATTGCGCTTCTTCAGTACTACCACCAATATGTGGTGACAAAATTACATTATCAAAACCACGTAGCGGGTTTATAAATTCTTCCTGATTATTTTTTGGTTCGTATGGAAATACATCCACTGCCGCACCAAGTATTTTACCTGATTGCAACACTTTTACCATCGCATCAATATCTACCACATGTCCACGACTGAGATTGATAAAAATCACCTTGTCTTTCATCAAACCAAACTCGTACTCACCAATAATATTTGCATTACTCTTACGTCCATCGACGTGAAGAGTAACTACATCAGCAATTGATAGTAGTTCATCAAGAGTATCACATTTTTTTGCATTACCTAATTGAAGCTTTTCAATAACATCATAGTAATATACTTGCATCCCAAGTGACTCGGCTAAGACAGATAATTGAGAACCAATATTACCATAACCAACAATACCTAATTTCTTACCACGCAATTCATAGCAATTATCCGCAGATTTGTCCCAAACACCTTTATGCATTTTGGTATTTTTGCTAACCACTTTACGCATTAACATGATAATTTCACCAATTACCATTTCAACTACGCTACGGGTATTACTATAAGGTGCATTAAAGACACATACACCTTTTTTGGTAGCATAATCAAGGTCAATCTGATTAGTTCCGATACAAAATGCGCCAATCGAAATTAGCCGTTCTGCGGCATCAAGTACCTTTTTGGTTACCATCGTTTTGGAACGAATACCTAAAATTGAAACATCTTTGATTTTTTCACATAATTCATCTTCACCCAAGCTACCTTTCATACATTCAACAGTATAGCCTTCGTCCTGAAGAAGCTTAATTCCATTCGGGTGAACATTTTCAAGTAATAATATTTTAATTCGATTCCGTGGGTAGGAAATAGCTCGTGGTAGCTCGTGAATATAAAGAAGCTCATCAAAGCTTTTTATCTCGGCATCAGCTTTGGCAATTACAGCCTCGCGTGTAATATTTTCCGTAAATGCATAAAAAAGACTAGCAGCACCAGCTTCACGAATTTCATAATCGGTAATCCCATCACCAATCGCCCAAACATCACCTGTCAATGCCAGATTTTTTACTACACTGACTTTACCTTTATCCTGACTTAGAGGGTTTGTGGTATCAAGTCCATTAACATTACCATTTTCATCATAAGTAAAGGTATTGGCATAAACATGATTTTCAAGAATACCAAATTCTTTTACAACCGGAAGGATACATTCCTTAAAACCACTACTCACAATGTAAATATTACTTGCATGGTTTTTCAAAAATTCGCTATTCCGTTTAAATGACTGGGTAACTTTAGTTTTAAGTAAAGTAATCACTTGTTCAATATGTTTTTTATTTGCTCCAAGTAACTGAACTCGTTTATTTAAACTTTCACTTAGAGAGATTTTTCCTTCCATCCCAAGATTAGTTATAGAACGAATTTCTTCAATAACCTTTTCACTATCCGGATGATTAGCTAGAGCAATTACCGCCAACTCATCCATTGCCTCAACCTGAACAAAAGTACTATCAAAATCAATAATAAAATATTTGTTATTCACTTATCCTAATCTTTCACAATAAAAAATATATTAAACAACTTACCATCTATAGAATCAATTATTAGTGGATCATTTGGACGAGCCAACGATAGAATCTTTTAGACTTTTATCGATTGGATTATCCCCAAGCCAGATTTTTAATAATGCGCTATAAAAATCAGCGCCACCACCGATCGAATCACCAAGCTTAGCACCATTTAAAAATACTTGGGTGCCAGTACCTGGGATATAACTAAGCCTGATTACATCATTTTCTTTGGTCTTACCCGCTCCCTTCATTGTCGCCTCAAGCTGGTCTATCTGCGGTTTTAATTTAGCAAGAACATCTTTGGAATTATTCGCGGCAAGACCTTCATTTAAGGCATCAGCAAAAGTATCCGCTGAAATAGTTCGTAACATATGAATCTCAATCATTTCAGGGGTACTAACCTGTAGCAATGATTTAGCAGAATTAGATTTTTGTGGTACATAAAGTCCAAGCGTATAGACTTTTACCAGAAATTTGGTTCTAAGCCCAGCACCATTTAAAACTAGATCCGTTCCATTCACCTTGGTACTGGTTGCAAATTTTGTATCAGAAACAGTTACAAAATCTGAATCTGCTGCAAAAATTGCTGGAACTATTAAAAAATGCCCCAAGATCATAGCTTGTAATAATTTACGCATGTTTTATCCTTTAAAATCACCAATTAGATTATTTAGAACCTCGATTGGATGCTTTAATTTTATATCTGCAAGTTTATCAGCCTGACAACGACAAGAGAAGCCACTAGCCAGAGTAGTAACGCTGCTATCATCAGTAACAGTTTTTTTCCAGTTAAGCTCAAATAAACCACTAGAATTATTGGCGTTCTCAGCTAAATGCCCGTAAGTTCCTGCCATACCGCAACAGCCAAGATTCTTAACCTCAAGATTAATACCAACTTTAGCATAGGCTTTTTGCCAAAGAATAGCTTCTGCTGGAGCTAACGCCTGTTCCGTACAATGTGGCAATAATCGGTATTTACCAATATCAGCCATCGCCTCAATCACCTTATCTTTAGTCAATAACTCAGCCAATTCAGCCAGAGTTAATACCTTACCAGCAAAGCTCGTTGCGAATTTGCGTACTTCATCGCGAAACATTAATGCAATCGTATTTTCAAGACTAACAATAGGAATATTAAGCGCAAATAATGGATTAAATAGCTTAGCCAAACGCTCGGCATTAGCCTTGAATTTATCAATATAGCCAGCAACAATTAAGGCTTTACCACTAGTCTGTGGTTCAGTCAAATAAGGGATATAACCAGCTTTTTTGATAAATTCAGCACTAGATAATAAAATCTGAGTATCTATCGTACCAGTAAAGCTATCGGTAAATATTATCACCGCATTCGGTTCAAGCTTAGTCAATTGATTGGCATCGGTATAATATTTTAAAGAGTGTTTTCTTGCAATATCTTCAAACGATAAATTAGCGGGTTCAGGAGAATTAATAATCCCAATTTTTTTTGCAATTCCAGTACGATTTGCCAATTTCCATAAACCGCGCAGTTTATACGCAGTTGGTAAAATACCTTCAATATGTCCAAGCAAATAATCACGTAACTTACGCTTTTTATAATGCTTATGATAGTCATTTAGAAATGTAGTCCGTAGATCAGGGATACTTACTTGAGTTGGGCATTTACCACTACAGCCCTTACAACCAAGACAACCACTTAATGCAGCATAAGCCTCATCAGCAGCTAGTTTAGTTTGAATATCACTTGCGGTAGAAGATGATTTTTTACGTAGCCACTCTTTAACCAGCATCGCCCGACCTTTGGGTGAATGAATCCGATCTTTGGTTATCTTGTATGATGGGCACATTACATTATTTGGTTCTTTATTAAAGCATGCTCCATTACCATTACAGATCATGGCACTGGTGAATTGCTCTTGCGTAGCTAGTGGAATATGCTGGTCAAATTCACCACGCATAGGAACTGACTCGATTCTAATCAGTGGTTTTTCATCTGGAGAAGTTAATTTACCCGGATTAAAGCGGTTTTCCGGATCAAATAATTTTTTAATCTTACATAGCACCGGATATAAAACTGGTCCAAACACATCTGGTACAAATTCACCACGATAGCCCTTGCCATGTTCACCCCAAAGAATCCCTTGGTATTTGTTAAGGAGTTTGATAACTAGCTCGGTAATCGGACGAATTTCTTCCCGATCTTCACTATTTTGCATATCAAGCGCTGGTCTAACATGAATACAACCAACATCAACATGTCCATACATTGCATAATTAAGTTTAAGCTGATTTAATTCATGTTCAAGATCGGCGACAAAATCGGCGAGATGCTCCGGTGGAACTATTGCATCTTCAACAAAGGCAACTGGTTTACGTTTACCCGGCATTTTACCCGCAAGACCAACAGCTAAAGAACGAATTGACCAAAGCTGGGCGATTTGGGTATTATCTTCAATAACCACATAATTCGCCTGCTTTTCATCAAGTGCCGCAATAATCTTACTGGTTTTAGCAGCTAACTCTTCTTTACTATCCGCAACAAATTCGACGAAGTTGGAAATATAATTCTTGCCTTCGGAGTTAAGCATTTTGGCAAGCTGTGGCCAATTTGGCAAAGTCTGGGCACTTTTCTGAACTTTTTCATCAATTGCTTCAATCGCTAGAGGAGAAAACTGGATCAAGAAATTAGCATCACGTAAGGCTTCGACAAAACTTGGATAGTGGACAACCATCAAGGTCTTAAATTTTGGTATTGCTAGCAATTTTAATTTTGCTAAGCCAACAACACCAAGCGTCCCCTCTGAGCCCGCAATCAGATAGTTTAAATCAAATTTTGAATTTTGATAGCATTGACGTATATTATAACCAGATAATGGACGTTTTAGTGGCGGAAATCTAGCTGTAATTTCATCTTGCAACGGAGTAAGTAAATCAGTAATCTTTGTAGTAAAGGAATTAAAAGTAGGATCGCTTGTTTTATCTTCTATCGTATTAAGAAGTGTCCCATCGGGCAGAAGCACCTTCAGTCCAAGAACATGATCCGCAGTTTTACCATAGATAAGAGAACCCTTACCAGCGGCATCAGTCGCAATCATCCCACCAATTGTAGCACGATTAGAAGTAGAAACATTAGGCGCAAAAAATAAACCATGTGGCTGCAAAAAGCGATTTAAGTCATCAAGAATCACTCCCGGCTCGACCGTTACCGACATCGCTTCAGGATTAAATTCAACAATCCGATTCATGAATTTACTAAAATCAATCACGATACCATCGGTCAAGGATTGACCATTAGTACCAGTTCCACCGCCACGGGCACAAAAATGTAGCGCTTTAAAAGGCTCCTGATTGGATAGACTAATCAGCTTTTGCAAATCAGCAAAACTAGCTGGTATCGCAACAGCAGCGGGCATTACTTCATAAATACTATTATCCGTTGCATTTAATAATCGGGTTGGTTTATCAACATGAAACTCACCCACAAAGCCATTTTTAATTAGTACGCTTTGCAGTAAACTAGCTAAATTTCCGACAGATGATTGCATGGTATATTTATCTCATATTTTTGGTTACGCTCTAACTGCGTATTAATATAAAAAACTTTGTTAACCCGTTATTATAATATATATCAACCACCTTTAGCAGCGAATCCTTCTGCCATAATTAAACATTTTAACCTAGCTATTTTATTGCCTGAGTTTAATTCACTTGCTGAGCACCGATTATTTCACATATATTTCTACATTACTGCTGGGCACAGATTATCGCTTTTTTGTTTGAATTACATGCCTCAGAACTATAAGAGTATAAAAGCGTATTAGTTTTTGACGTAAGTCCAAAATAACCTTTAATTGCCGATCCAGAATAGCTCCAGTTATTACAAGCATCATTATTTGTAGTTCTCGCATTTGGGACATTCCAGTTACTATTAAGCCCTGTAAAAGCTGCACTATTACCAAGTGCTACAGTCGTGGTTAACTTACCGTTACTATCAGTAGTCCCAACTTGAGTTAAACCACTACTAGAAACCGTACCATAATAAGTTATACTATTAAATAACACCCAATTTAGCCCAGGATATCTATTCAGACTCTTACCAGCCAAACCGCTGGCGGTGCTGGTAAATGTTCCAGCTCCTATCATGGCTTTATAGTAACCGCCATCATTAGGTTTTCCATTAGCAGTAAGATTACATAACTTATCTGCACCATCAAGTCCATCCGTACCACCACCTTCTGTCCGTAGATCACTGCTAAAGGTTGTCGTTGTAACATAAACCTTCAGTCCTGCCCTAAATCTGGTTAATTCTTCATAGCCTGTAGCATTAGGGTCTAATGCATTCCCGGAAGTATCTGTGATCTGGGATTTATTAATCATTACTCGATAATAACCACCATTTATCAACTTATTTGAACCAGAAGAGTTATCTACTACCAGAATTATACTTTTCTCAGCAACATCACTCCGCCAACTATAGCTTATACCGACATCCGAATAGGATGAATTATCTGCCGAATATTGCAATTTTGCAGCCGCTTTACTAATAAATTTAGCTAAATCAGCTTCTTTATCAAAAACCATTTTAGCAATAGTAACTGTAAGTGGCGATGGCAAAGAACTATTTCTTGTATATAAACTCACCGATGCATTATTGGTTATACCTGCATTATTTACCGGAAAATAGGACACCATCTTTGGTCCATTATTTAATACATTTATTGTAAAATCAGGAACAAGCAAACCATTAGTAGCTACTCCAGTGATAGTATAAGTACCAGCTGCTACGTTACTGCCAATGCTAATACTAACTGGAACTCTTGTAGTACTAGCAGTAAAATTGATAGTTGCAGGGCTAACCGTTATACCTGTTGGAGCGGTTAATGTCACTGTTGTATTCTTGTTAATCATCTTGACATTTGCCGCAATATACAAGCTTTCAGTATAAGTGTTATTCGGATAATAAACATTTTTACTAGGTGCATAAGCAATTTTGACACGTGGATATTCAACTAGTGGTGATAAGTATTGTGTGCCTGTCAGACGAGTACCACTTGTAGATACCTGCTCAGGATTTGAGACACTGCCATCAGTATTCAATTGTGCACGATATACATTATTGGTCTGAGAGTTTCCATAATACAAGTAATCCATCCCACTGGTTGTCAATAGGGTTAACCCACTACCAGAAAGAATCTCAGGTACAGAAAATGAAATACAATCATTATTCAATAGCCCATTAGCAGGATTAAGTGAACAACGACGGATCATTGGGGTATTTGCTTCATTCTTAATAGTATAAAAAATATACTTGACTGACCCTAAAGTTTTAATTACTGGAGAATAGACTGCTCGACCATATGTATCGACTGTTTCCGTACAGGCATCGAAATCCCCGGTACTCTGATTCACGCTACAAACAGCTAAGAGAGTCTGTACCCCATTTGTTCTGGAGGTATAAGCATAATTACCACTAAGAACTATACTATAAAAACCGCTATTAATATTTGAAAATTTAGCCGCTTGAGAGACACAACCAGAAAGACTACCGTTACTTTCATTAACCAAACATTTATTTATCATTCTTCCAGTAGCATACATTGCGATATATAAATAGTTCTTTCCATTAATATTAGCTATGGTATTTTGAATATTTGTACCACTAACACCATTTAGAGGTAAGCCACTAGTTGACATCATACTGGCACAATTAGAAAGTAAACCACTTTCGCTAGCATTACATTTAGCAAAGTTACTTTCCTGTATATTACCCAAATAGACATTTAGCACTCCATCATTCGACATAAAACTCGAAAAACCAAGAACACCACTATTATTAAGTACGGTACTATTATTATTGGAACCGCTAAGTCCGGTAATAGAACAATCGGTCAGACTTCTACCATCATTAGTTAAATTACAGCGGGTAACTCCATTTTGTAAGTCTTTCGTCATTAGATAAACTACCCTAGTGTTAGCGCTATAATCCAGATTAATTGCATCACTAAGCACAGAGATTTTGCCTAAACCGGACACATCATTTGAGTCCAGATACTTCCCGCTAAAGTTTATTATCAAGTTTCCAGCTTCTGATTTTGATGGAGCATATGTAACTTTTACTACGCAGCTAGTATTAGGTTCTAGACTCTGTGTACCATCCAGAGCACATGCGCTTGCTCCATAGCCGCTTACACTTACATTTGCATTCTGGCTAGCTACCGAGGTAATATTGATTGAATCAATCTTTACCACACCAGTATTCTTTATTGTCAGGTAAGCATTACGTGATTCTCCAACCCAATTATTGCTAAAACTATCACCACTTAGCGTCAGCCCAAAGCCCGCTGCCCCGCTCTCAGCGAGATAGCTAACATTAAAACTGATAGCTTTATTTTGGTACACCTGCCCTGTAGTGCTTACCGTGTCATACATTACGGTTACACTGCCAAAACCGTTTACTTTACTGTTTGCAGTAATAGTAGCTGTACAGCTGCTATTAGCTGCTATGGTAGCACAATTACCTGTATTAAACCCAAACGCTGGATTACTGGATGAAATGCGAATATTACTTATAGCTGTATATCCGTTATTTAGTAACTGTAAGGATGTCCCAGTTACCCCGTCTGACTTTGGAATCACTACATTATTGACCGGAATAACAAGATTACCTACTGCGTTCATGATAACCGCAGCTGAAACTGTTGTCAAAACCTCAGAGTTATTATTCAGAAATGATACATTAACCTCATTATCATTATGTGGAGTTATTGACACCAATTCGGTACATTGTGAATTATCACTATTACATACCATTTCATTTACCGGATTATTATCCCCAGAACTATCCACCCGAACTTGAACCTGATAATTACCAATTTTTCTAAATGGAATAGCTAGAGTAACTTTATTACCACTTGCGGCAATTATCTGATCATTAAATTCGCCAGCTTCAATACCGTTTACTTCAGCAACATTCGCATAACTTACTAGCTGTCTGGATACATACTGACCTTTTGCAGATGTTCCCTCAACTTTTAACTGAAAGCTTCCCTGTTGTAATTCTGCTGGTAACGTCAAATTAATTTGACAAGATTGTCCAACTGCTAGATCACCGTCACACTTTGAGAAAATATTTACACCAGAATAATCGCCACTATCAAAAGAAATTGCTACCCCATGCACTACCATACCAGTATTATTAGTCAATAACAAAGTTGCTGAACTTTGCTGATCAGCTGTTGTCGGTATTGTTGCAACATTACTAAGTGATAGAACTCTATTAGTTGTGATATCCTGAGGGTCTTCCTGATTTTGGTTACTATTATCAGCACTGCTATTAATACCGGAATTACATCCGAACAATATTATACAAATTAAAATTGACAGGAATTTTTTCATAATTATAATTACTCAATAGTACATTAGGTTTAATATTAAATCTTCTTTGATTATCAAAAAGATTCAGTGCTAAATCCAATCCCTTAAATGCATTAGATTAGACAATACTTGCATGTCTGCATTATAAGCAATTTATAGCTCATTCCAATATAGCTATTTCCGCAATCAAGCTATACGTAAATGTCTTAATATGATAGGCTATCTATGATAGCCTATCTTTAATTGCCCAGATGGATTACTAGTTTATAGTAAAGTTAGCCACAGCGCGGAATGGCAATGATGTTGCCGCTCCATTAGTTGGTACTGCATAGTACTCGTAAGCATAACCACCAGTTGGAATCCACTCTTCTGCAGTTACGGTTATCGTACAAGTAGCACCATTAGTAAATGTAGCAAGTGAACAGCTAGCATTATTAGTTGCGGTTAGACCATTACCAATTAATTTTGGCATACTGATAGTCACCCCACCATTAGCTATGGTAGCTGGTATGTTTGAAGCGTTCAACGTAAATGTAAGTGTAACCACTTTATTGCTAACATTAGTTGCCTGTGCATTAACAGTTCCCCAACTAAGAGCATTTATCTGATCACCATTAACTTTTGCAGCTTTCTGATTTACACCAGTTGAAGCATCCTTATATGAATACCCAGGCATCACAAAATTAGCATTTAACGTCCCAAATGTCGATAAATAGGTATCATTTATATATTCAACAATCAGATCACAAGATGAACCAATTGCAAGGGTTGACGCTGCATTTGGATTCGTTGGACAAGTGCTACTATTATTCACCTCAAAACCAATTGGTAGAGTATTAGCAGCAATTACAAAATTTTCTGCATCCTCAGTTCCACTATTGGTATAACTTAAAGTAAATTTTAGTTTCCCGCTAGCGCCAAGAGTTGGATAAAAATTGTAGGTTATATGTCCAGTTACCGGGTCTATTTCCTTGGTTAAACCACCAATAGGCTCATCAACTGACGAAGTAATAATAGGATCATTGATTAATGCCGCTTTAGTAGCTGCATAATGAATATCTGTGAATACCATTGCAGTTCCTAAAGTAGAACCAGCCCGTAAATTATAACCAATTGATAATTGCTGTATTGTAGGATCAACCTTGTCAGTTGCCGCACCAAATTTGACAGTAACGGTACAACTAGCAGTTGGTGCAATATCATTACCATTACAGTTATCTTGGATAATTGCTAGCGATGGACTCAAAGCCGGGGTTTGCGCAGATAAAGTAGCAGCAGTAACACCAGTTGCCAGAGCCTGCCCATCATTTGTAATAATAAATGTATGGGTTAACTCAGCATGCCCATCAGCACGCATAACACCAAAATCATAGTCAGCATCCGAAATATTCAAATGAGCACTTTGCGCGACGGATGAATAAGTAACAGGTGCATGTGAAACCAGATTAACCATATGACCAGATGCTTCACTATATTGGGCAGTTGCAGCCAAATTAAAGGTTCCTCCCTCACCACCTGCTAGAGGAGTATAGGTTACTTTAAAATTACATTCAGCACCCTTATCTAGATTAGTAGAATTTCCACTAGTATCGCACGGATGATCAACTCCGTTAGTACTCAATACAACTCTAGGATTAGCATCTCGACCAATCTTAAGATTATGCAATTTTGTATTATCCGTACTACTATTTTTAATGGTTACAAGCATTTCCTTTGTTTCGCCATAAATAGTTCCGCTAAGATCACTACTATTAGTACTGATTTGTAGACCTGGCTTGGCTGTTGCAGCCAAATAAATAACATTCAAACTAATAGTCTGGTTATTGTCATAGTTAATGGTCACAGTGCCACTACCATTTGTTGCTGCACTAGTTGTCAAGTGAAAAAGACAAATATTTCCTTGAGCAATAGCAGAACCATTCATACAAGAGCCCTGATCAACGGTGATATCATCTGTAGTTGATATAATACTATTTATAGTTGCATCTGCCAAACCACTATTCTTTAGCACAACTGGTACAGCAACTTGCCCGGCAATTAGGGTGGTATTATATCCATCAGTAATCACATTTGAAATCGAATTAGTATTTGAATTAATCGTAAATCCAGCCAAACCAGCATCTTTAAGCGAAGAAGATTTATGTGTAAGATTTTTTACTGAGTGTAATATCGTATTGGTAAAATTGATTTTGCTAGTGAAATCACCACCATGATAAGTATAAAAATGTGTGCAGTATTTACCATCACAGATATTATTTTCTGCCAATGGAGTAACCGATGAAGAAGGTTTTACAGAAACTTTCTCTCCTAATAAATATGGTACAGCAATATATGACTTATCGGTAATAGCTGTCACAACACGCATATTATTATTTGCAACGGTAATACCATTAACACTGTTTAATTTACCATATTGTAGTACTTGTGATGCATTATAACTCTTACCATCAGCACCAGTAAATGCAGTAGTTAAAAGGAAACCTCCACCAATTTCTTTTCCTGACAGAGTTGGAGTAATTGCAATAGTACAAGACTGACTTGGTTGTAACTTACTACACCCAGCACCATTATATAGAGCAGTTACCACCCCACTCAGATTATCTCTTGAATTCTGAGCATTAGTTGTTGCTATTGATTGTAAATCAATTACTGTAGGGGTATCGTTGTAAACACCGACATAGTATTTAGCACCAGAAGCCGCATTTACTGGCATAGTAGACATTTGACTTATCTTGACCTGTGGGGCACTATTTACTAACGGAGTATTACCTCCGCCGCCGCCAGTTGTAGTTGCACTACCACTGCTACCACCACAAGCATTCAAGGTGGCTGCAATTACAACCCCACCAATGAACAACCTATTTAATTTTTTATACATAAATCATCCCTTTATATATTATTTGTAGTAACACTAAATATCTATTTTTATTAAGTGTTATAATAAAATTGAAAATTAGTTTAAAAATTTAGTAGACCCCTTTCCTAATCTGTCTTTTGTTCTTATATACTGTCATAAAGACTTTTATAATAGTCTATATTCAGATAAATACAATATTTTGAAATGTCTATTTGTAATCAAAGAACAAAAATAATTGCTTATGAAAAAAGTCTAGCTAGAGGAGTAGAAAATAATTTTTAAGACTAAAATCCTGACATGATTATAAGTAACTCGAATATTTTCAGGATATAGCTATTTTGACAATCAAGCTATACAAAAATGAAGGCATATAAATTGGGATTCTGAAAATAACCTTGACATTTTCGCTAAGCAGATTTTCCAAGATGGATTATCTGCCTACGACTCAGACAAGAATTGTCATACTGATAGATGAAACTATAGAACTTACGCATTGACCGTAGATATGTTACTATGGCTAACATGACCAAACAGCCTGGGGTCAAAAATGAGAAAGAATCCTCAGAGAGTGCGTAAAACTCTATCTCTGTTATTGTAATTTTTTAACAATTAAAGAGCTGAAATAAGACATCAGAGCCTGTTAGTTAATTTTATCAAACTCGACATCTGGAAGGCTTCGCGTAATAGATCCAGATAAAATCGGCTGACTTTTATCTAACTCCCGTTTATAATTGCTAAGCTGAATAAATTTACCAACCATACTACTATTACTACCATTAGCAAAGCTAGTCACAACTTGATTATAGTTTTCAGCAGTCTTATTGATACTGTTACCTAAAGTAGTAAGTCGCTCGAGAGTTAAGCGTAATTGATCGCTCATTTGTAATGCAACTTTTACTATTTCAGCCGCTTTTTCTTCTACCTCATGACTTTGCCACATCCGATCAATAATAGCCAAAAGAGCCAAAATAGTTGATGGTCCGGCAATTATCACCTTCTGACTATAGGCAAACCATAATAATCCTCGTTCATCCTCTTTTGAATCCATTGCTACAATCAGATTAAATAACCCTTCATTCGGAATAAACATAATCATATAATCAAATAAGTTTCGTCCACTCACCCGCTCCATCTCGGATATATAATCCTTACTGGCAAAAAGTTTGATTGTAGTTAAGACAGAGTTTCGGATTAGCTTTTCTCTATCTTCACCAGAAGTTATTGCATTATAGTATTCGCCAACGATATTTTTACTATCAATAATAAGCCCTCGATTATCAGGTAGATTTATCAGACAATCAGCACGCAAATTCTTAGCGCTTATATCTTTATTACTAAGATGAACTTGTTCAATATAGCTAACTCTTTCTTTAAGTCCAGCAAATTCAAGGATATTCGCCAAAATCATTTCACCAAACTCACCTTTTTTTTGACTATCGCGAGTTAGTGCTTGAGCCAAATTATTAGCCTGTTCACTTAGACTATTTGATTTATTACTAATATCATGAGTTTCTTTTCTTAATTCAATTATTCGGCTATCTAATTCCCTCAGTTTCTCACTTAATGGCTCAACAACATTAGTCTTGCCAATAGCACCGAGAGTTTCGCTAGCCTTATTTTGTAATTCCAGTAATGCCTGAGATTTAATATTGCCAAACTCTTTTATCATCTGCTCTTTTAGATCAGCAAGTAAATGTTCAAGGTTATTATACGCCTGCTTTAAATTGTCATTCTCAGTTTTTAAGCGTACATTTTCATTACTTAGGCTGATTTTATTATCCAATAACTGCCGTTCTGATTGCTTTAATCCTGCTACTTCAGTTGCTAATTGTTCTAGCTTTAAAGCCAAGGCTTGTAATTGCTGATCTTTATTAGCTAGCTCCTGATTTGCTAATGCTAGATTGGTTCTGGAGGCTTCGACATCTTGAGCCTGACTAGCATTTGCATTAATCCGAAATAGCATAAATAGTACAAGAACTAAAATAACTACTAACATTGCTATTAATATGATCGATTCCATTGTGTCCCTTATAATATAAAGCTTGCCATCGAAAAACGTATTCTATCTAATCCCGTTATCTTACATTGATTTTAATGGTTATACGTGGAATACTTAATGTTCATTAATCTTATCGTTAGATTGAATTACTTTATATACTCTTCCTTGTTACTACACACAAAAATAAACTTCTATAAGTTACTTTAAATAGCTAGCATAATATTTAACGCATTTAGTATGTTTTGATAATATTCATGATTACCTTGCTTAGGGTTATTGAGAAGAGTACCAACAGATATTTTGTATTTCTCTAACCCTACCCTAATTTTAGGATTAACTAGTGCACCTTGTTTCAGCTCGTTTATTATTTCATCCTTGAATGGTTGATCTATATTCAAATACCAAGAGCAATAACCACCTTTTATAAGAATTTCTATAAATAGTTCAACAACATCATCATTATCCACAGTTCGAAACTCTTTTATAAGTCGAATAATTTCATTTGGAAATAAACCAAAGTTCTTAGCAAAGATAAGCTTACTTTTTATCAAATGAATAATTTCATTATCCATCTCTACAGTTAACTTATAAGAGTAAAATTGAAAGATTAATGCTGTATAGGAAGCAATATAATGTGTGCCTGAATTTTCAGCATACATTTTATTTAATGACAAAAAAGCATTTCTAATAATTTGCCAATTCTCTTCACCACTAATCTCCCTTACTGATAGTATTGCAATAATATTTCCAATATTTTGAGGGTCTATTTTTAGTGTCCCCAACATCCTTTGTGTATCATGGTCAAGGAATTTTTTAAATATCTCTTTATTATTTCCTTGTATGTAATCTTTTAATTCATTACATGTATCTGTAACCTTCTTTAATGAACTTTCAACCTCATTTCTTGCTTTAATTACAATTTCCTCAAGCTCTTTAACAGTCTTTTTTGAATCTTTAATTTCTGTATATCTTGCTGTAATTACATTAGAAATATAAAACCCAAATACAGCAATAATTAATGTAAATAATCCCAAGACAATTGACATTATCATCAGAGAATTATTTAAGATGGTATATAAATTAGCTATCTGACTATTTAATGCGCTGATATTATTGCTTACATTATCAAACTGACTTTTAACGTCTTTATTTAGATAAGATCTAATCGCATCATTATTGCTGTTGATACTATTAAGAGTTTTTGTGGTTTGCGCGCTACTTTCCAGCACAGATTTATCTATTTCCTTATATGCTGTAACGGTTTCTATCGAGCTTAAACTATTGGTATAATTTTGTTTTGAACATTGCGTTATAAAAAACCCAACTAAAAATATCAATAGAAAGGCGATTAAAATCCCTCCACCCCAATTAATTATCTTTTTTAAATAATCTATGCCTTCCTTAGTTACATCTTTATCACTCATAATCACCCCTTGAAAACAACTCTTTATTATACCTCGATTTTTGTTTTCGCTAAGCTAAGATTGGCTATCAAAATACTATTGAAAGAAACTAATTATTTGGCTTGCCAGTTCTTCAGGATAATGATGAAGAAAGAAATGCCCACCATCCGGATAACTAATTAGCTTCGAATTAGTTAGTAATTGATGAAGTTTATAACTAGCTTCAGGCTTAGTTACCCAGTCATTTTTAGCAACCGTAATTAACGCTGGCAAATTAATTTGCTTTAGTTTAGCTTCATCCACTTGCCAATTAGCAACCGCCTTATCCTGCAAAGCTTGTGCCGCAGCATTAAAGGGATAAATATAGTGAGAAATAGGCAAAATTGTTTTTGCCAGATATTTGCGAAATTCTATCGATGGCATACCAGAAAAAAACAATTCGGTCAGCCGATCACGATTTTCTTTACCCGGATTTTCACGCAAATTGGCAACGAGCTCATGTAAACGCCCCATGGTATAGCTATAATCTGGCTGGCTAACGATAAATGCAAGTCCTGAAATGCGCTCACTACTCTCATAAGCAAGCGCTTGAGCAATTATGCCACCCATTGACCAACCACACAATATTGGTTTTTCTAATTGCAGCGCATCAATAAAATCAAGTGTATCTCTAGCTAAGCCCAGCATTGATTCTTCATTTGTGGAAGTACTTAATCCAACTAAGCGATTATCAGGCAAATAAACCGTAAATTTCTTCGCTAGTTCAAAAATCAGCGTACTATTCCAGTGTAACAGATTCCCCGAATAACCAACTAACATAACTAATGGTTTACCCTTGCCAAGCATAATATAACCAGTTTGTCCACTACGGGTTTTTACGGTTTGATACTCGAATTTTATCTGCTCCATAGACATATCCTTAACTTGCAAGCTTCCCAATGATAGAATTTACATTTTTAATCTTATCTATTACCGAATCAGACTTTATCTGCCAAATCAGTTTATTTTTACCATCATATTTACAAGTTTTTAATTCCTGCATCACCAAAACAATTTTTAATGGGTCTAATGGCGGATTATCGATAAACTGTAATACTATATTGCTAGAAGTAGCATCAAGCTTTTTAACCCCTAATCTTACAGCAATAATACGAATACTGTGACTTGCTATCAGATTTTTGACAGGCTCAGGTGGTAAGCCATAGCTATCAATAATTTCCTGATAAACCTGATCAATTTGCTCTTGATCTTCTGCACGTGCTAGCCGTTTATAATAAATCAATCTTTCATGCACACTTAGACAATAATCTTCTGGTAGAATCGCGGTTACATTCAAGTTGACATCACATGAGGATTCAATCTCAAAATTCCCATGAATTTTTTCACCCTGCTTTAATTTACGTATCGCTTTTTTTAGCATTTCAGTGTAAAGTGACAGTCCAACTTCCTTGATATTACCAGCCTGATTATCACCGAGTACTTCACCAGCACCACGAATCTCAAGATCATGTAAAGCCAGATTAAAACCAGCACCAAGTTCGCTAGTCATACTAATTGCATCAAGACGTTTTTCAGCATCTGGGGTAATTTTTTCTGGAATTATTAGATAACAGTATGCCTGATGATAACTGCGCCCTACCCGTCCACGTAACTGATGTAATTGCGCTAAACCAAATTTATCTGCGCGATAAATAAGAATAGTATTAGCATTCGGAATATCAATCCCGGTTTCAATGATTGTCGAACATAGTAACAGATTAAAACGCTGATTTATAAAATCCTTAATCGTCTGTTCAAGCTGAGACTCAGGCATTTGTCCATGCGCAATCGCGATTCTTAGTTCTGGCATAAGATTAATCAAACGCCCAAACATTCGTTCTATCGTTGCTACATCATTATAAAGGAAAAATACTTGTCCGCCACGGCGCACCTCACGGAGGATTGCTTCCTGAATCACGCTATCATCATCGGTAGTGGTAATCGTATTAACACTTAACCTCCTTGATGGAGCTGTCGCAATTACGGAAAAATCACGTAAGCCATCTAGAGCCATTGATAAAGTTCGTGGAATCGGAGTGGCAGTCATCGTCAAAATATCTACGTTAGTGCGAAGCTGCTTCAGGCGTTCTTTTTGCTTGACACCAAAACGGTGTTCCTCATCGATAATCACGAGCCCGAGTTTAGCAAATTTCACATCTTCCTGAATCAAGCGGTGCGTACCAACAATTATATCTAACCTACCTTCAGCTAGTAAATGTAGGGTTTCATTAACTTCTTTTTTGCTACGAAACCGAGAAACCTCACCAACGGTAACTGGCAAGCCCGCAAAGCGATTAACAAATTTTTGATAAAGCTGCTCGGTAAGTAGGGTTGTCGGTGCCAAAATCGCCACCTGATAACCTGACATAGCAACAATAAATGCAGCTCGCATGGCAACTTCAGTTTTACCAAAACCTACATCACCACACACCAATCTGTCCATTGGTTTTATCGCAGTTAAATCACGAATAATTTCATCAAAACTATTTTGCTGATCTGGTGTTGGTTCGTAGCCAAAACTTGCTGCAAACTCAGGATATTCTTCAGGTAAGGAATAAGCATGACCTTCTTGCATTTCACGACGGGCATATAATTCAAGTAATTCGGCAGCAACATCGTTTACTTTTTGTTCAGTTTTTGCCTTGATCTTATCCCAGCCTTTAGAGCCAAGCTTGGTTAATTCAACATTAGTACCATCCAGATGACTATAACGGCTGATAAGATGTAAATTGGTTACCGGGATAAACAGCTTTGAGCCACCCTGATACTCAAGTTCAAGCATATCATAATTGGTATCAACAATAGTCTGAGTACTAAGTCCAACATAACGCCCGATTCCATGATTCAGATGGACAACATAATCACCGACCTGAATTTCAGCCAGATCCCGCAAGATTAAGTCATTTTTGGCAGAATCAGCTGATTTCCGATATTTGCGACTTCGATTAACAATACTTCCCGGATATAAATCACTTTCAGTCAGAAATATGCTATTTTCATAAATAAAACCCTGATTTAATTCGGACTTAATCAGACTTATTTTATTACTACCGATATTAGCCAGACTATCAATCTGCTGTGAGCTGGTTCCTTGACTAGCTAAAGTATTTTTAAGAATCTCAAGCCGTCCAAGGCTCGGCGAACAAATAATAACCTGCTTAGTCTTTAGCTCTTTAAGCCAATCAAACTGCCCACGCCCGTGTAATAAACCACCAACATGATCAAAGCCTGCATAAAGATTATCAGCCTTAGCAATTTCCCAGCAAGTATGCACTTTAAGCTTAGCAAAAACCTCTTCAGCTGGAATAAATAACTCGGTAGGTTTGAGGCATGGATACTGATAACTATAATATTCGTAGCGTTTATTTATTTCCTGCCAGTTATGATTAAGCGTTGAAAGTAAATCTTCATTATAAATAACCTGGCAATTTTGCGAAAGATAATCAAAAAAACTGGCACAGTTGGCAAAAAATAACGGTAAATAAAATTCGACTCCAGCTGGCAAAATACTACTTTGCAAATCTTTGGCAAGACTACTTTTAGCCTCATTTGGGAATCTAGTACTAAATCTGGCTACTACATCTTTAAGGCTGGCATAATCGTTGGGATACTCTCGCGAAGGGAGCAGTTTTATTTCATCAATCTGCTCTTCTAGTAGCTGAGTTTTACTATCAAAATAAGCTAGGGTTTCTATTTCATCATCAAAAAGATCAATCCGAATCCCACGTTTGAGACCAATTGGCATAATATCGATAATCGAACCGCGAATCGCAAACTCGCCCTCAGCAAAAACCTGCTTAACATGCTGGTAACCAGCAGCAACAAGCTTTTCACGTAAAATTGTGCCATCAATCCGATTAGTTTTCTTTAGCCACAATACGCGCTGATTAAAATACTCAAGTGGTGGCAGTAATGTCTGTAAAGTACTTGCCTGAATCAAAACAATATCAAGCTTTTGCTGCTGAAGTTGCCAAAGAATCTTTAACCTTTCAGCCACCAATTCGGCATATGGCGATTGGCGTTCATAAGGTAGAACCTCATAGTCAGGAAATACCCCGATGGCTAAATCTGGTTGAAAGAAGCTAATTTCATCCGCTAGACGTCTTAATTCATAACCATCTTTAGCGATATATAAAAACGGTAATTTTTTAACTGCTGCCAAATTAGCAATAAATAGCGCATCGCCACCAGCTGGCAACCTAGCAAGCTGGTTTTTTTGTGGATGTATTTTAGTAGGGAGTGAAACTTTTATCATTATACTTAACGAACCAATTTATAAAATAGATAGACTCCGACCAATGTACAGCAAGCACCTAATAGACGTAAAGTTTTTCTACCCTTGGGTTCTTCAAGAAGTAAAAGCCCGCCAATTGCACCAACGAGATGTAATCCGGCCGTAGTTATAATAAACCCGATTGCATAACTAAATTTATTATCCTGCGTAGGCATCTCGACTCCATGTGCATATCCATGGCATAAACCAAATATTCCAACTCCCAATGAAGCTAACAAAACGCCAAAGCGACACTCACTGGCAATAGCAATACCAAGAAGAAAAACCGAGAAGACAATTCCGTATTCTGTAGCCGGAAGAATAAAATGTTCAAATCCAATTATCCCACCAATAAGCATTGCTGTAACAAAAGCAGCAGGTACACGCCAGATAGCCTTACCACCGATTTGCGCGCTCCACGCTCCGACGGCAACCATTGCACACATATGATCGATGCCTGTTAAAGGATGTAACCAACCACTCCCAGCAAAACCATGCGCAAAGGCTAATTCTGGGAATAATAAAAGGCTAAAAACAATCAGCCTTATTTGAAACCTATGCTTCATTGAATACCGTATCATAATACTAAACTAAATGCTTAAAAAAAGATCACTCTGACTACCATCAAAATGGTTAGTTTTATAATGAATTTCAAGTTTATGAGCAGTTAACCTCATACTGGCATAGGCAATGGCAGGAGTAATAACCCCAAAAACAATGGCAAATGCTAGCACCCACTCTGGTAATCCAACTCGCCCCTTTTTGAGCTTACGGTCAATTATCAGTAATTGAGTATTTGAGTCAGAAGAGAGCTTACGTATGAGCTCAAAAATATGAATACTTAAATTTTTATTATATTTTTTCACCTGAAACGGCAAAAGAAATATATCAATAACCGCCAGTAAGGCAGGAATCAGTGTCCAGCAAAAAAGAAGATAAAACCAGCCTATCCGCTTATTGAGGTATAATTTATGTATTCCAAATACCCCAAAAAAAATTAGCCATAAATATGCGACACCAAGCTTTTTATAATTCTGGCGATAGAAAAATACAAATTGCACCCGTTGAAATTCGTCCAATTCCTTAAGCACTTGTTCCTGAAAATTAATTTTTTTGCTACTCATAATTAACCATTAAATACAAATTAAATACACCCGGATTTTATCATATTTGACATGTGGTAAAATATTGCTAATATTATTTTAATAAACAGGTAATTATTATGTCTTGGTTTTGGTTTGCTTTATGTGCGGCAATTTTATGGGGATTAAGCTATACAATTAATCAACTAACCCTTCAGTACTTTAATGAAATCGAATTACTTTTTTTCGAAGCTTTTATAGTTTTTGTAATTCTAGCAGCTTACTTTATCGTCAAAGGTAATTTTGGCAGCTTTACCAGCAAACTGGCTAACCCAAAATTACTTGGGCTAATTATCAGTAGCGGGCTGATTTATGTAGTTGCCAGCTATTTTATCCTAAAAAGTATAACCGCAAGTAATGCGAGTCTGGCGGCAATCATTGAGTCAAGTTACCCAATATTTACTGTGTTATTTGCTTTTATCTTCTTTGGTCAGCTACAACTTAACCTGATATCTGGGATTGGATTTATCTTGATTCTGTCCGGAATTATTATTGTCAAATTCTATAGTTAGCAATTCCCACATAGAGTTTTGACATCCACCTCGCAAGATTGAAAGATTTACAACTAGCTCTAATACCATCATTTTTGGACGGTTCCAAAATAACCAATCAACTATTATAATAACCACATATACCAGATCTAGATGTCGAAATCATGATAAGTAGTTATCATGATTTCGGTATATACAATTATTCCGATGATAAATTACAATCAGGTACTACCCAAATGTGCCTGATATTATATATCGTAAACCGAACCACTAATCTATAAATGGAGAAATAAGAATGAAATTCAGATTCCGAGCACTACTTGCAACAACTATTAGCTTATTAATTGCAGCAGTACCAGCAATAGCAGCTGAAACCATAACCGTAGTAGCAACTAAATTTCCGAATGGCGATGTCCTGAAAGTTGCAAAACCAATCCTGAAGGAGCAAGGCTATGATCTTAAGATCATTGAAATCCCAAGCTATACTGGACATGGAATTGTTACGGTAAAAGGCTCTACACCACAAGAAATCTACAACCCAAATTTACAGGTTTTAAATGGTAAGTATGATGCCAATTTCTTCCAACCAGACATCTATCTAGATGAATACAATAAACTGTCTGGTAGTAACCTTACGGATATAGGGAAAGTCTTTTATATTCCATTTGCAATTTACCTATCTCCAATTCATAAACTTGAATCAGCAAGCATTAGCTCTCTAGCACAAAAGCATGAGGGAATGACCGTTGGGATCCCAACCGCATATATTGATGCAGCACGAGCATTAAAATTACTTGAAGCGAATCATTTAATCAGCCTTGATCCGAAAGAACCAATTCCTAATTTATCTGATGTTACGGCAAATCCATATCATCTACATATTATTCAGGTTGATAACGAGGTAATGCCTCCGCTAGTACAAAATAATAGCTTCGACATGATAGTAATGAACTCAGGACGAGCATATCTTAAGAATCTTTACGTAACGAATCAGTCTCTTCTTGAAAATGATTCCGATAGATACTCAAATGTTGTAGTAACTACTAAAGCCAACAGTGATAGTCCAAAAATGAAAGCATTGGTAAAAGCACTTCAATCTCCTGAAGTTCGCAAATTTATCCAGCAAAACTATAGAAGTGTGGTTAAGGCTTCGTTCTAAGAACCTGTTTGGAATTAAATTGCCAAAAGGATTAAACTACTGGCTGTTAGTAATAAAGAGCGAGTACAATGAGAAAATCATATCCAAGCGACGTAAGCAGAGAACAATTTGAGTTAATATTGCCAGAATTAGAATTAGCACGTAAAAAGACAAAACCTCGCAAAATAGATCTGTACGATGTATTTTGCGCAGTCTACTATGTTCTCAAAAGTGGTTGCCAATGGCGAATGTTACCAAGTGATTTTCCAAAATGGGAAACAGTTTATTTTTACTTTAACATGTGGGCAAAAAAGCCAGAAAGCAATGAAGACAGTATTATAGAGATAGTCTTAAAAAAAATTGGTAGGCTTAGTACGTACCGAAAATGGCAGGAACGCAATGACGAGTTTCTGCATAGTAGACGCACAAAGCGTGAAGAATACTAATACAGCCGAGAATAAGGGCTATGATGCGGGTAAAAAAGTATCAGGAATAAAGCGTCACATTACAGTAGACACGCAGGGACTACCACATGCTATTCATGTTACAACTGCAAATGTAACTGACCGCGCAGGAGCAATATTAATGTTTGAAGGAGCCAAACGTAATCTGGCTGGGGTACAGAATATATTGGTAGATGGAGGTTATAGAGGCGATAGCTTTGCAACCGAAGTCCATCGAATATTAAATGCTAGAGTTGAAGTTGTTAAAAGAAATGAGCTGCATCAGTTTGTGGTTTTACCCAAGAGATGGATTGTTGAGCGTTCCTTTAGCTGGCTTGAGAAATGCCGTAGATTATGGAAAAATTGTGAGAGATACTTAGGTACTAGCCTACAAATGGTATCTCTTGCTTTTGTAGGCTTAATTTTGAAAAGATTCTAAACAGGTTCTAAGACAGATTTATTTGGAAATAAACTATACTCAACCAGAAAGTAAGGGAATGAAAACCCTAGAATCTAAATCTGTTTGAGTATAGATTCTCAGAGAAATTTATACCTCATAATAAGCAGAAGATTTTATTATCTTATTTTGCTCATTAAAGTAAAATACATCAGCAGATAAAGTATCATGTGCACCATAGTAGGTAATTATCAGACTATTTATACCAGATAAAACAGCAACCAGCTCAAAAGACAGATTGGGAACCAGTTTTAGTGCCTGTGCCCAATAATCACGGATAGCCGCCAATCCTTTTAGTTCACCGATCGGTTTTTTAAGAACCTCTTCAATTAGCGGTGAAGAAAATTCACAATCCTCGGTATAAAATTCCAATACCTTATCCAAATTTTGATGATTCCAAGCATCAATCCAGCTATGGGCAAATTTTTGTGCAAATTCTTTGTTCATATATGGCACCTCAAAAACCTTATTTAATATACAGTTATTTTATCATACTGGGGATGAAGTGTTGATCATTCTTCAGATTCTAACTGTAAATGTTCTTCCTTACGACTAACCATAATTTTATCCACCCGATAACCGCCATCGCGATCTATATCAACCACCTCAAAATGAAACCCAGCAAAATCGAACTTATCAAATACTTTTGGTAAGCGTCCAAACTTACGCCCAATAAAAGCAATTACAAAACCAGCCGCAGTTTGATAGCTACCAGTATCTCCATCAGGAAGCTCATCGATCTCAAGCTCATTTAACATATCATTAACTGATGCCATCCCATCAATTATCCATTTACCCGAAGTATCTTTATAAATTAGACTACCTTCGTTATTAATATCACCGGGAATATCACCAATTACAGCAGTTACCAAATCTCCCAATGTAATTATCCCATCAACATGTCCAAATTCATTATATACCAAGGCAATATGTGTTTTATACATCCGAAAAGATTCGAGAATTTCAATAAGTGTAAGACTATTTGGAATATTATGTATTGGCTTTAAACCATCTGTCCAATTAACTTTAATTTCAATATCCTGAACTCGTGCCTGTTGAATAATTTCTTTAATAATGGATATTGCTGGTACATATCCCAGAACATGCTCTAGACTTTCTTTACATACTAGTAGATTTTGTGATGGATTTGATAAAATCTTATCAATATTTTCCTGAACTGGGGCCGTAACATCAATGAAAACTATTTCCGATCTGGGAGCCATCAATGCCCCAGCCTTACTTTCATCAAGTCGCCAGACATTATCAAATAAATCCTTTTCAACTTTAACCAATACCCCAGATTCGGCACCAGCTTCAAGCATAGTTGTAATATCATCCTCGGAAACATTATCATCACGCTTGGTCTCTAGTCCAAAAAGTTTAAGGATTGAATCACTTAATATCGAGAAGCTTTTTACCATTGGCATTAATAGGCGAATTATGCCAGTTGTAAGTGGGGCAAGAAAAGTTGCAACCTGTTCTGGATAAAGAATAGCAATACGTTTAGGTAAAATGTCACCAAATAGAATCAGAAAAAATGTAACCAAGAAAAATACACCGATAGAAGCAACTTTATCTTCAAAACCATGAAAATATCCTATCGAAACAAAATAAGCGGCAACATCCTTAGAAACAGCTGCCTCAACAAATGCCCCCTCTAGTAAGGTTACAACTGTTAGCCCAATCTGGGTTGTCGCAATTACCCCTGTTGGGTCTTCGGCAAGCTTTAATACGCTACGCGCTTTCTGGCTTCCATTATCTATCATTCCTTGTAAGCGACTCTTCCGCGAAGCAATGACCGACATATCGGAAATAGTAAAAAGAGCATTAGCTATAATTAAAGCTATAACTATTATTAAATCAGTAGACACTATAAATCCTTAATTACTGGTTAATTTCCAGTATCTTCATTAGCCCGATCAAAAGTAGATCGGGAACAATCTCATCAAATACATTGGAGGTATTTAACATTGGAGCAAAACCACCAGTTCCAATCACAACCATATCTTCACGTTGAATCTTGTACTCATCGGCAACTCTAGCAACAAACTCCTTGATCGCCCCAATTTGAGTATAATATAAACCAGACTGAATTGCCACCCGTGTATCTTTCGAAATAGTCTGCTTTGGTGCCGAAATACTAACCGTAAATAATTTGGCAGTATTATTCTGAAGACTTTCCATCATTAGGCGAATCCCGGGTAATACTGCACCACCAACAAATTCAGCATCAGGAGTGATGTAAATAACGGTAGTCGCAGTACCAAAATCAAAAATCAATAAATGTTTGCCAGGGTGTTTAACGATACCACCAACAGCACCCGCAATCAAATCTGCACCAATTTCACCGGGATTATTTGAAGCTATTTTAATTCCAGTTTTGACTCCGATAGTCAAAAACATGGGAGTTAAATTAAAATACTTTACAAAAGCAGAAGCAACACTATAATCAACAGATGGAACAACCGAAGCAATTGCTACTTTTTTTATTTCAGTTGGGTCAATATCATGCTCACGTAAAACCTGTAGTAAGAACATGGCAAATTGGTCAGATGAACCAACATGGCTGGTATTATGGCGAAACTGTGCAACCAGCTTTCCACTATTTGCAAATACACCACCATGAATTTGGGTATTCCCAACATCTAGACATAAATTCATCTGTAGATTCCTTTTATTTTTATTAAATCTGATCTAAATTAATAAAGTCGTTTTAAATTATTAAAAAATTTTCCTATCGTGAGTTTACTCAATAATACTATCATCAAACCCAATCAGTAAAGTTGCAATGAAACCACCTGCATAAGCCAGCAAAATCCCTACCAGATATAACATAATCCCATTCTGGATCAATAGAGCTAATGGAATGCCAGAAATACCAATCCCGGTTGCCCCAAGTTTAAAGGCGGCAACAAAAGCCCCCCCAATACCACCACCGATACAAGCAGCAAGGAATGGTTTAAATAGCGGCAGTGTTACACCATAAATCAGTGGCTCACCAACACCTAAAAACCCAACTACTATACTTGACTTAATAATATGCTTTAACTTTTCATTATCGGTTTTAAACCAGACAGCCAACGCCGCACCAACCTGCCCTGCACCCGCCATAGCCAAAATTGGTAATAACACTGTTACTCCGGTAGTCTGAATCAGTTCAGCATGAATTGGGATTAACCCCTGATGTAAGCCAGTCATTACTAATGGTAAAAAAGCTGCACTTAGAATAAATCCAGTTAAAATTCCACCATGTTCTACTGCAAGCTTACAACCATTGGTAATCGCATCAGACAAAAACCCGCCAATTGGTTGTAGGACAAAAATAGCCGCAAATCCACTAATTAACAGAACCAGTGTCGGCGTCACAAATAAATCCAAGCTACTTGGTATAATCTTACGTAAATAACGCTCAAGATAAGCAGCCAGAATTGCCACCAGTAACACAGCAATCACCCCACCACGTCCCGGGATGGCATGTTCACCAAAGACAGTTATATTATTTAGTTCCGGCATATTAAGAACTGCCGCCAATACTCCGCCTAAAATTGGTGTGCCGCCAAACTCTTTTGACGCATTTAACCCAACAAATAACGCCAAACCAAAAGTAATTCCACTACCGATCATTTTAAAAATTGCGCCGAGGGTAGTTTTATCAAAAGTAACGCCACCAAACATTTCCGGACTAGTACTTTTGATTATTATATTTACAATACCTAATATAAGCCCGCAACCGATAAATGCTGGGATCATTGGTATAAATATATTGGCAAGTTTTTTTAGAAAAAGTTTAAATGGAGTGGCGTTTTTTTGTTTCAGTTTTTCCTTGATGCTTAGAGCATCAACTGAGTTTGTCGCTGATTTTGCAGTATTTGCTGAATTTTTATCAAATTTTGGCATTTTTGCTAATAATGGCATCAAGGCATCGTAAACCTGATTTACCTTACCCGGACCAATAATTATCTGAATCTGATCAGAGGCATCAACAATACCTAAAACACCCTCGATTTTCTTTAGCGCATCAATACTGACAAGCCCTTTGTCAGCTACACTTATACGTAAGCGTGTCATACAAGTGGCTACTGCGGTTATATCTGCTTGAGCTAGTTGCCCCAATACTTCTGTAGCAATCTTTTCTGCGTTAAAACTCACTCTCTACCCCTCATATAGATTAGTTATCATTTAGTGCTTGGTATATCAGATCAACAATCTGGTAATATTGACCAGTTGCAAAACTATCACCAGCAAATTTATTATCTTTATATTTAGTATGTTTCTTATTGGTTAATAGCACTATTGCCATATTATTCTTACGATCAATTAAAGTCAGAGTCCCTGTCCAACCAGTATGCCCAAAAGCACCAACTGTTGCCAATTGACCAAATGGCTTAAATGAATGCTCTTTGCCAACCATTCTCCAACCAAGCCCATAAGTATCATCTACCTTTAACGGTTTCACAAATTCATCTTCAACCGACTTATCCCAAAATAAGCTATTACCATATTGCCCATTATTTAGCATAATATCAACTAATACCGCCATATCGCCCAAGTCAGAAAATAAACCTGCATGTCCAGAAATACCACCCATTGAATAATAGGCTTTTTCATCATGTACCTGACAAATTAGAGGCTTAGTTCGAATATTTGGAAAACTAACTGTGCCACCGCGAGTATTGCCACTTATTTCAGTTGCAGCACATTTTGCTTTAGTAAAGCCATGCTCTAATGGATTGAAAGTAGTATATTTAAGCCCAAGCGGAGTATAAATTGTTTGATTAACATATTCGTCCAAAGTCTCACCAGTTATAGCTTCAACCACCATACCAAGAAGCATATAATCCACATCACTATAAACAGGTTTATCAGCTTTTTTACCTGCAAATGGCAGGCGGGTCAGAATAATTGACTCGGTAAGCTCACGATTTTGTGAATATAATCCACTGCCATATTTATCGATGGAATCTGGATCAAAGAATTGTGGATCAGGCATATAACCAGCTCGATGCGTCAAAAGATCGCGAATTGTTCGCTTATCACGGCACTCATCATTCGCATCACAGCCAGTATAATCAGGCAGATAATATTTAACTTTTTTATCAATATTGAGCTTACCTTCATATACCAAATGCATTATTGCATAATTAGTTGCATACATTTTAGTATTTGAAGCAAGGTCAAACATGGTTGTACAATGCATAAAATCTGGTGTTGGCATTTTTTTACCGCTGGTAAGACTATATTTTAGACGATGTCCATAGACAGTTTGTTTAACAACCTTACCATCTTTTATGATTAATAGGGCTGCTCCAGGAAAACCACGATTAATATCACTATTTATCTGCTTATCAACCTTTGCTAATAGCTTACTATCAAACCCAACACTTGCTGGAGTAGCAGTAGAGAGACTTTGCCCTGATATAGCCTCATCGTCATTAAAAAACTTACATTCCGTCTGGGCAAAAGAATAATTCGCACCAATTACCAAAAACAATATACCACAAATCTTTTTTATATTCATCTTAGCATTCATCAAACATCATCACTTTTCTTTGCATCATCACGATCCTGATATGGCTCCAAATTAAAAATTTTATTAAACTTAATAAATATCTTCCAACGATTACAGGATAATATCACTATTACTAGTGCTGTGGTCAATAGTGGAATTATTATCATTTCAAAAGCTACTGCCAAACCAATTGAAGCTGTAACCCAAATATTGGCAGCAGTAGTCAGTCCATGAACTCGACTTCTATCCTTAAAAATCACTCCAGCACCGAGAAATCCGATACCACTTACAATCTGCGCAGCAATTCGCGTCGGATCAGCAACACTTTCATAGTAAGCAAGCCCTTTTGAATGAGTAGAAACTAGTCCAAACAAGCATGAACCAAGACAAACTAAGCTATAGGTTCTAAGCCCAGCCTGAGAGCCATGGATTTGTCGCTCAAGCCCAATCGCTAGACCACATAAGGTTGCAAGCAAAATCTGCCCAATTTCAAATAATGGCATTCTGTCCCCTTTACTACTGATTAACAAAACTTAGAAAATCACGCATATACGGCATTGCCCTGATTGCACCAAAACTAGTACAGGTATAGGCACCAACAAGATTAGCAAAACTGACAAACACCTCCCAATTTGGATCAAGGTTTTGTGAAAGTTTAAAAAGAATTGCACCAATAAATGCATCGCCAGCACCAGTACTATCAACCTGTTTAATCAATTTACTTGGAATAATCTTTTGCCCCGTATTGGTACAAAGTAATGCGCCTTTTTCACCAAGCGTAACAATTACGACTTCAGTACCTAAACGTAAAATTGCATCGGCGGCGGCAGATATATCATCTTCACCACTAATTAGCTGCGCTTCAGATTTATTTAACTTAACTAGATTTGAATAAGAGATAAATGTCCGACAATCATGAATGTATTCACCAACAAGATCAGGACTAATAAGATCTTCACGAAAATTTGGATCAAATGAAATAAAATTTCCATTACCAGTTGCATAATCAAGAAGCTGAAAATAACTTTCTTTTAGTTTACCACCTAGTAATGCCGTTGCTGAACCAAAATGAATTATTGAGTCATCGCTTAAACTAAGTAATTCAGGTAACTTATATTCACTATCATTGCCACGGTAAAATTCAAACTCACGCTCACCAAATCCATCAATCGCGACAAAAGCTAAGGTTGTTTTACCATGTCTTTCAACAAGGCTAGTATTTATACCAACCTCTTGTAATGAAGCCAAGAGAAAACTACCAAAATTATCGCTCCCAACCTGACCAAGAAAATATGAACTTCCACCAAGTTTGGCAATTGCAGCAGCAACATTTGCCGGAGCACCGCCCGGATGTTTGGCAAAATATTTACTATTCACTATTCCAGCTTCAGGTTGTCCGATAAAATCAACCAATACCTCACCAATACAGTACACTTTTTTCATAATCAATAATATGCCAAGAACAGTAATAACTATGGGAATTTAACTTTTATAATAAAGCATCATTTTAACATGGATTAAATCAGTATCTATTAATATCCGGTCAGATCTTTTTTTGCATAATTCAATAAAAAAGCGTCATTCGTATAGATTTCCACCAGCCAAAAATAAATTCAACTTATAATTACTGATATTTAACCAAACGGGATTACAAAAATGATAGATTTAAGAAGTGATACAGTAACCAAACCATCAACGGGAATGCTTGAATATATGTTAAAAGCAGAACTTGGCGATGATGTTTTTGGTGAAGATCCAACAGTCACCAAACTTGAAGAGCAAATAGCCGGGATGGCAGGAATGGAAGCTGCGGTATTTTCACCTACTGGCACACAAAGTAATCTACTGGGTATTATGTCACACTGTCAAAGAGGTGATGAGTATATTGTTGGACAAACGGCACATACCTATATGTTTGAAGGTGGTGGTGCTGCTATTCTCGGAAGCATCCAGCCTCAACCATTAGACTTTGATCTGGATGGCACACTTGATTTAGATAAGGTATATATGGCTATCAAACCGGATGACTTTCATTTTGCCCGTACGAAGTTGTTATGTCTTGAAAACACCACAACAGGAAGAGTATTACCATTAGACTATCTCAAAAAAATCCCTGCTTTCTGTAAAGAAAATAAGTTAGCTAGCCATCTTGATGGTGCGCGAGTATTTAATGCGGTGAGTAAATTAGGTGTAAATTTAGAAACCATTACACAACACTTTGATTCAGTTTCAGTATGTCTGTCTAAAGGGCTGGGTGCTCCACTAGGCTCTATTTTATGTGGCTCAAAGGAATTAATAAAAGAAGCGCGAAAATGGCGCAAAATGCTTGGTGGCGGGATGCGACAGGCTGGGATTGTTGCAGCAGCGGGGATATACGCACTTGAACATAATATTGAGCGCCTTCGTGAAGATCATGATAATGCCGAATTACTTGCCAAAGGACTAGGAGAAATCGATGCTATTCAAATAATCGCAATCAATACTAATATTTTACTTATCAAAGTCAATAAGAACTATCCAGAATTACGCGAGGAATTATTTAAAAATGGAGTAATTTTCCCTAAAACCGCTAATAAGGCTGGAATAATAAGATTGGTTACCCATTTGGATGTTAGTACCGATGATATTTTAAAAACAACAAACCTGATAAAAGCCTTTTATCATAAACAATGAAGGTGACTATAAATGGATAGTTTAGTAAGAATTTTCACAACTCTGGTTAGGCGTTATCTACCAGATCCATTAGTATTTGCAATGCTGTTAACAATTATTGTCTTTATTATGGGGGCTACTCTCACTAACACCAGAAGCTTCGAAATGATCTCAATCTGGGGCAATGGCTTTTGGAACTTACTTGCTTTTACCATGCAGATGGTAATGGTAGTTGTCACTGGTCATGCATTGGCAAGTGCCCCACAAATCCGGAAGCTTCTTACCACGCTAGCATCGCTAACCAAAACACCAGCGCAGGGAGTGGCCCTAGTTACTCTGATTGGTGCAATAGCCTGTATTATTAATTGGGGATTTGGTTTAATCGTTGGAGCTATGCTTGCTCGTGAAGTAGCTAGAAAGCAGCCGAAATCAGATTACCCATTGTTAATCGCTAGCGCTTATATCGCATTTTTGACTTGGCATGGTGGATTTTCTGGATCAATTCCACTATTGGCAGCAACCGCAGGCAACCCATTAGAAAAAACTATTGGACTAATTCCAATCAGCCAAACAATTTTTACACCAATGAATTACTTTATTACTGGCTCTTTATTGATTATTCTACCAATACTAACAGCAAAAATGCTACCTAAAGAGTCAGATCGAAAAATGATTAATCCTGAGTTATTGGAAGCTGATAACACAGTTATTCAAAAAAAGATTGATAAAAATAGTAGTCCCGCACTTAAGATAGAAGAAAGTAAAGTCTTATCTATTATCATTGCACTAACTGGGATTAGCTATCTTATTGAATATTTTTACACCAAGGGCTTCAAAATTGACATTAACTGTGTTAATATAATTTTCTTAGTTAGCGGACTTCTTTTACATGGAAGCCCAATGGCATATGCTCGGGCAATTGCCAATGGTACCAAAAGTACTGCTGGCATACTGATCCAGTTTCCATTTTATGCTGGCATACAGGCAATGCTTGATCATTCCGGTTTAGGTGCAATTATTACCGAATGGTTTATCCAGATTGCAAATGTGAAAACCTTTCCATTATGGGCTTTTTTATCCTCCGCAGTCATAAACTTTGCTGTACCATCCGGAGGCGGACACTGGGTAGTACAAGGTCCATTCATAATGAGTGCAGCACAAAAAATCGGCGCAGATATGGGGCACGCTGTAATGGCGATTGCGTATGGCGAAGCTTGGATGAATATGGCGCAACCCTTCTGGGCATTACCAGCACTGGCAATTGCCGGATTGGGCGCACGAGATATCATGGGCTATTGTATTATCAGCCTATTATTTTCAGGTTTTATATTTGTCGCCGGATTAATGTTTTTTTGATACAAGAAAAATCGACCAATGAAAAAAATCATTATTATTTTATGTTCAGCTACTATAATTTCATCCTGTGGCTTGTTTAAAACAAGCAAATCCAGTCAGTTACCAATTAATGGGAAATTTATGTTAAAGATGGACAGCAGTGCAAATTATAATAAAGAAATTTCAGCCATGCCTGTATCTGCCTCTTTTGCTGAAGCAACACCATTTATCAATAACACTGTTATTGCCAAAGGATTACCCTTATTCGGTGTATATAAAAATAACGGCTTTAGTTGTACTATTACTTGGACCACAATTACTTTTAGTGATGGGACAACTACGAATAATACCAACGGTGTTGCCCACTCAAGCTGCATGAGTAGGGCTCCACTTAAAGAGGACGATCTGATTGAAGCAAGCTGGAATTAGAAACTGGAATTTTTCTGCTGGTTCAGCCACCATTGATTGAATAATTGCTGTAGTTTCCTTCCGACTTCGGTTTTCGCAAAGATAAATACTTTCGGACTGCCCGGAAACTTCTCGGGAATATCCGCCAAACACAAGTTATGATTCACGTGATGACGATAATCAGCCTCAATACTATCTGTAAACATTACATCTGCTAAAGGTGGAGTCATCGTTAAGCTAGCAATAGCAATATCATTTTTAGGAGTTAACCTGATTACTGCATGTTTGATATTTTTTAAGGCAAAATCTTGATTAGTTCCGCCACGATTTTCACTAACAATTACCGACTCATTATCAATCAGAGCAAATCGGCTATACTTTACTCTGTCGCTACAACGAATCATAGGCACTTTCGCTGAGCTTTCAATTGGAATTGACAAATAAAATAACTTACTACGCTCCGGATTTTCGGATATCCCGCCTACGGCCAAAATAAATTTCCCAGAAGATAAATCATCACTCAGATTTTGCCAACTTGTTGTAACAAATCGTAAATCCAGATGATTATCCGCAGCAAAATTCTTAATAATATCTATATCTTTACCAACGAAACCGCTTTCAGTTTTTGCGCTTAGGGGCGGATAATCGCCAGTGGTGCCAACCAGAATTGTAGTTGCAGCAAAAGATATGCGTATGAAGAAGAGATACCCAATAATAACAATAATAATTTGATCTATAATTTTGCGCATAAACTACTTAATATACAATCTGCTTAAATAAATCAAAGTAATTGGCAAAAGTTTTTCCAACACACTCATAATCATTAATAACAACAGGAATACCTGCAACCGCAAGCAAAGAAAAACACATTGCCATTCGATGGTCATTATATGTATCAATACTAATATTTGTATTTATCTTTTCTGGTGGAACTATAGTAATACTGTCATCTGTATAAGATACTTCTGCGCCAAGCTTGATTAGCTCCGTGTAGATCGCAAATAATCGGTCAGTCTCTTTCACCTTCCAACTGGCAATTCCATTAATCGTAGTAATCCCATCCGCAAATAATGCCAGTACTGCAATCGTCATTGCTACATCAGGCATATCTTCCATATTTACTGTAATTGCCTTTAAATCATCACTAGCCTTTACATGAATGCTTGTATCATTATAAGTTACTTTTGCGCCCATTCTTTCCAGTATTCTGGCAAAATTGCGATCCCCTTGCAAACTCGTTGCTGATAAGTGATTAACTATTACATCACCATTTATTGCCCCCATTGCAAGAAAATAACTCGCAGAACTTGCATCTGGTTCAACCGTATATTCAATTGCCTTATAACCATCACTTACAGGAATCTGGAAAACATTTTCTTCTATTTCAGAGGCTTTAACACCAAACAGCTCAAGTAATTGCAATGTAATATCAACATATGGTCGAGAAATCAGCTCATCTTTTATTCTTATCTGAACCATTCGCCCAAGTAATGGCAATGCCATCAAGACTCCGGTCAAATACTGGCTGGATACCCTTCCACTAATAGCAACTTCACTAGCAGCATTATCAACAAAGCCTCCAACTTTTATCGGTGGAAATCCATCATTTTCAAGATAATCAATCTGACAGCCCAGCTGACTTAACGCAAATATAAGATCTTTAATTGGACGCTCTTTCATTCTAGCTATACCTGTTAGAATGTAACTACCCGGAGTTAATGCCAGCATTGCACTTAAAAAACGTATTGAGGTACCAGAATTCCCCAGAAATAACTCTGCATCTGCTACTGGTAATTTACCCCCACAACCGTAGATTTTATAACTAGAACAACCATTCACATCTGTTCTTATTCTTTCAATTTTAATCCCAAGCTGTGATAGTGCCTGAAGCATTAACTGGACATCTTCTCCTACATCAGGTACATTATGGATGGTACTCACGCCATTGGCCATAGCAGCTAGTGGTAAAACACGGTTAGCAATACTTTTGGAACCAGGTAAATCCAGATTAGCATTAATGTATTTATTACTAGCAGCTAGCTCCATATTTTTCACATTACTCATAAATTCACTCTAAAACATTTAAAAAAATTCTTGCAATCTAACACTGTTATGATTAAAATACTGCATTGCACTATTATAACTCAAAATAAAATAATTCAATTACAAAACGCAACTAACTTGACGGGAAAGAAAATGAAAGAAAAGAAAAAATTAAACCTTATGCCATTTATTTTTCTGTTTTTTATTGGCCTATCTATCATAACTCATTTTGTAGGCTATGATAGTCATGAAAAAGAAACACTAAGTAAGACAGTTGAAAATAACAGTTAATTGCTATCCTTTAGCTCCAGTAATAGATGTTAATAATTCAATAGCAGCTTTATCCTTAAATCGTCTTTACTTGCTTGAATAATTTGTGGATGATTCTCATCATGCCAGCTTAAATATTCAACCCGCCACCCAAGCTGGCTAAAACCAGACTTTAATGACTCCTGAACAGGATATTGTGGCAGTGGAACGCCCTGTATCCAATAGTGCAAATACCCCATTGGTAATACAAAACCCAAACGCTCCTGCATCAATTGGTTAAGATTTTCACCACTATATGTTTTATTTTCCTCATCGGTTAGACTAGCAACACCACTCTCTATTTTTATTTGCGCTACTGTGGAACCAATTGGCGACATAAAATCAAGTTCTTCATTAGCCGACTCCTTTAGCCAGCTGAAATTACCATAATAATTTTTATCTGCCGTTCGAATTGAAAACCGCCCAGTCAAATTATAATTATCATCAACTTGCTGTGGCTTATGGTAGTCTGCAGGATTATCAACTTTGGTATCGTAAAGACTAGCACAACCAGTTAATAATATGCCCAGCAAAAATAGAGAAACTAGTTTTTTCATTTATTCAAATCCAAACCATACTGATAATACATAAGTATCAGCATTGCTTGATTTAGCATTAGTTTTTCATTCTGCTGTTTTTCAACCTCTTTGGTTAATACAACTACCTTATTTGCCTTATCCGTCATTTTCTGTGCCAAATAAACCTGCTTTAAATGCATCGCAGTATCACTATCGTGCGTCTGCTGATATGCACTCTCAAGGTAACCTTGAGCTTTAGCATAATCCCCCAGTTTATAATAAACCCACCCAACGGTATCCTGAATTGCCGGGTCTTTCGGTGATAACAGATATGCTTTTTGCGCATAAATGCTAGCTTCTTGATAATGCGTGGTATTTTCCGTCATAACAAAGGCAAGATCATTATAACCAGTAGCATCATCCGGACTCATTTTGATGTATTTTTTATACCACTGGATAGACTGGGCACTACGATTAGTAAAGCCGGAGAGTGAAGCATACAAGTACACCATCACTTTATCATTTGAATAGATTTTTATTTTAGATTCAGTGAGTTTATAGGCAATATCATATTTTCCAAGACTGGTATAAAGTGTTATTTTGGTAATCAAGGCATCCTTATCTGTCAAGCGAAGTGCTTTGCTAATTCCATCAAGAAACTGGTCTGCCTTTTGATATTGCCCTAAATTCACATATGCCCGAAATGTAGCTAAATCTGCAGAAGGCGTCAGGATTGGACTTTGAGTAGCAGATAATTTATAGAATTGAATTGCACTTTCATATTTATGGCTATAATCGTAAAGACTAGCTAAGGAGAAATCAGTAACACCATCAAGCATGGCATTATTCTGCCTAGCTTTAAGCAATGAAGTAATTGCAGTATTTATATTGCCAAGTTTATAGTTTACTATAGCTGAATTAACCATCAAACTACCGCTATTTGGTGTCTGTTTTAACGAGCTTTCAATATAGTTATTAGCCTGACTCAGACTGCCGGTACGAATTAGTGCGGCAATATACAGATTTTGAAGTGTAGCTGAAGGATTTTTATAACGACCAATTTCATGGTTTAGCATATCCATTAATAAGGATAAGTGCTCATCTTTCATTAAAATCCCCGCAGACCAATAAACCGGAACTTCCCAGCTAGGATAATAAGCATTAATCTTATCTAAAGAACCTAAAAGTGCAGTTGAATTAGTAGTAATACTATAACTTGCTACAGAAAATAATAGTGACTCAGGATAATCAGAATATTTATCAGCTACAAACTCAGCAAATTTCTCCAAATTTTGGCTATCTTTACGATCATAATCATTAGTAATAATAGTTGTTAGGAACAATAAAATTGCACGAGCCTTATTTGGGTTAGATTTTATTACCATCTTCAAGCTATCTTTTGCCGCATCAAGATTACCATTTTCAACATTTGGACGAATGGAAAAAAGAAGCGCCAATTTAGAATCAGGGGCGGTTTTTACCAGAAGATTAATCAACTGATTTAATCTGGCAGTATCATGTGGTGCAACACTAAAATGCTCATAACAAATTATACCTTTGTATATCAGACGTGGATCACGATATTTTTCTGATAAGTAGTAATATACAGGGGCGGCTTTTACATAGTCTCCTTGATTAAATGCTACGTCTGCCTGAATCAACGCAGATAAATCCCCAGGCTCCAAATTTGCCTTTGGTATATTCGCATCGTCAAAATCAATAAAATTATCTGCATAGTCAATCGAATTGGCAATATTTTTCTGATAGTTCAAAGTTGTAAACTGATCTTGGCTGTACTGTAAATGATCACTAGCACAGGAAGCAAGGAATAACAACGTTCCCAATATCATGAGGATATTTCTCATAAATCACCTTATCTTTTTGATTAAACTCGTACTCGGTATGTTTTATAATTATGGATTAGTTAATTAATGCTACACAGCCATGACTTTGCTGGCTTTATACGGCAGTAGCTAATTTTACCACTAAACTGTCTCCGGAAAATTTATTTATGCCTGAACTCCCAGAAGTTGAAACGATTAAAAATGGACTTATTGAGCTAACTGGAACATCTGTAAAAAAAACTGTTATTCGCTTCCCCAGATTACGTTATCCATTAAATAAAAACGAATTATCAAAAATGGAGGGGCAAAAAGTTCAATCTGTTGAACGACGGGCAAAATATCTCTTGCTAGTGCTCGAAAAAGGCACATTAATCATTCACTTGGGAATGTCAGGGCGAATAACATTATACCGGGATAAAACACCTGAAGTACAAAAACATGATCACGTGGATATCCAGTTTAACGGTTATGTCCTAAGATATAATGATCCACGTAGATTTGGCTGTATAGTTTACACAGAAAAAGTTAATGATTCGACACTCTTAGTAAATCTAGGTCCAGAACCCTTTAATGATGAATTCAACCCACGATACCTAAAAAACAAAATAGCAAACCGGAAAACACCGATTAAACAATTAATAATGGATAATGCAATCGTTGTTGGGGTTGGAAACATTTATGCTTGTGAATCTCTTTTTATGACAAAAATTAGCCCGTTAAAGCCCGGGAATAACCTTACTCTTACACAATGTGCTGATTTGGTAAAAAATATTCAAACAGTTTTACAAAACGCAATTAATGCAGGAGGTAGCTCTTTACGCGACTATAAAAATGCCAATGGCGACCTTGGTTATTTTCAAATAAGTCATTATGTTTATGGACGGGCAAATCTGCCGTGTAAGATTTGTAATACCCCAATAAGAGAAGTTCGCCTCGGTCAGAGAAATAGCTTTTTTTGCCCGGAATGTCAGAAATGAGATATAAAATCTTGCTACTTTCTTGCTTATTCTTATCTTTTAGCAAAAGCTATTCGGCAGAAAATGAATCAGTAGTAAGCAACCCTGAATTGCTCGCCTTTATCAATGAAAGTAATTTACCACCTGAATCAACCACCGCAATCAAAGTAAGCAAAAATATTTCACCACCACTCATAATAGGTTTAGCATTAGGAGGCGGAGCAGCTAAGGGATTTGCACATATTGGGGTCATCAAAGCTCTTGAAGAGAATGGTATAAAGCCTCAGATAATAACGGGCACATCAGCAGGAAGCATCGTTGGAAGCCTCTATGCATATGGATATACACCAACAGAATTACAGACAATCTCATATCAGCTAGATGAGTTAAACCTAGCAGACTTTACAATTAGCAAGAACGGCGTCATTAAAGGAGAGAAATTACAACGTTTTATTGATGCCAGAGTAAAAAACACGCCACTCCAGAAACTTAAATTAAATTATACAGCCGTTGCAACAGATCTAGATAGTGGGCAAAGTATTGGCTTTAATAATGGTGATACGGGTATTGCAGTACGAGCTTCATGCTCCATACCAAACGTGTTTACTCCAGTAGTTATGAATGGTCATCGCTATGTTGATGGAGGTTTATCTGCGCCTGTACCAGTAAGTTACGCACGTAAAGCTGGCGCAACCTTTGTTATCGCAGTTGATATAACAGCGAAGCCCGAACAGGGGCGAAGTGGGTTTCTGTCAAACTTTGATCAAACAATCAATATACTTAGTATAAAACTACTAAATGAGCAGTTAAAACTGGCTGATATAGTCATAAAGCCAGATATCAGCCAGTTGTCAAGCTTTGCTTTTGATAAGAAAAAAGAAGCGATTACACTAGGTTACAAGGCAGCAATGTCTCAAATGCCCCTTATCAAACAAAAATTGAAAGAAGTAGAACAATCACCCCAAGTGAAAAATTGATTTGTACATGGCTATTGCGGTAGTACCAAGCCAGGTAACAAATACCCATAGTTCAAATAAATAAAATACTATTGCTATTTTACCCACAATAACTGCAACATACTTAGCAATTACAATTGCCAAAATCAGGATCACAAATGCGGAGATGATCAGCGTTAAACAGGGGATAAAATTACGCAATAAAGCCTTTAAGCTCAAAAATAACACGTAAAATGGTTTAAACTGGCTTTTGCTATAGATGTTTAGTGGCACAGCCAATAGTATGATGAATTGCAGGATAATAAAAACACACTGAAAGGTATAGTTCATAATAGCACTATCCGCTTCTATCAAACTAAAAAGGTAATTGGAAGCAAGTGAACAAAAAAGTACCAATAGTACATAAACCAAGATTACTCTTAGCTTATTGAAAGAGAAGACTTGAGCATATAACCTAGCTAAGTAAATTTTTCTACCTTCCTCAAACTCCTTATAGGCTAGTACAATAGCCTGCAAACTTAATGGGAAAATCAAGCTTAAAACAAATGCAGCTAGTAAGCCTGCTGAAGCACTATAGATGCCTTGGATATTGAACCACATAATTCCAGCAAAACCAAAAAGAAACGGTAAGGAAGCTAGAAGTAACTTGAATGGTTTAGTCATTAAAATCTTTACACCACTGACTACCCAATTAAATCCATCAAAAATTCTAGTTTTATTAAATTGAATTATATCTTGTTTAGCGAGCATTACAAATCCCATCCACATATATCTTGTAGCAAAATACAGTTGTCACGGCAATGAATACTAAAATCGTCAATGAAATTATGAAAAATCCACCAGCAAAAATCACCGAACTCTCAGAAGCAAAAGCAAGAATAATACCCAAATACAATGGAATAATTAAAAATGGTAGCAATAAAAATACAGCAAGCAATAAAATAGCCCAATGCCTTAACATCAATTTCCAATTTAGCTTGAGCGCCTGAAATAAAGGAATCTTTGGGTTAAAGGCAATAATCGCTAATGAAATTCCAAAAAATGCCATCCTAAATAGGCTCACGCCACCTAAAGCCGCAATAATACGCTTATCTGCAAGCATTGACTGGTTTTTCATGTCAATATGCCAATAATTAGCAAGCATTTCAACAATAAACATGCCAAACAGATCAAAGAGCATGCTTGCTAAGGCATAATTTAGAACATTACGTCTAATGATAATTTCACCAAAGTTAAGTCCCAAACCAAAGCTCTCTCCACGAACGGTCTTGTCGATGCTGAGAAAAATCCTTACCAAAACAAAAACCGCCAGAATGGAACCGATGAAAGGAAAAAATGAAAATAGAATAAAGGCTATAGACAAGAATAAAAAATTGATCGGTTTTTCACGGAAAATAGCAAAGCTTTCTTTAACCCAGTTCCACGCAATACCATTAGGCAATTCTGATTTTATATATAATTCAGACATTCATGATTCTCTCAAGTAATGATTAACAGCCGCAATTATACCCCAACTATCAAACGATTAACCATCCTGACTTAATCTATAGCCGAATCTAACATCAGATAACTAGTATGAAAATAACTGGCATATAAGAGTATTCGTTAATATCAAAACGCCAGGAAATATTTGGTATAATCTACATTATTTGAAACCTACTGGACAAAAACATAAGGATAATTTTGAAGAAACCCGACCCAAATAATTTAATTGCCTATATCTGTAGCATCGTAGTAATGATTACAGCAATGGTAATTTTTACTAAAAATATATTCCCCCTTATCGCAAACAATGAAGAATTAAGACATAATCTATCCTTAATCGATTTTGATATAAACATAATAGTTCAGACTATTTGCTCTTATTTTCTCCTAATTTTAGGAGCCTTAATTGCATCTCGTTCAAGAGTTTGCTGGATAGCAAGTATTTTTCTGCTTTCCACCTGCCTAATAAGTAACCTTTTGATAGCAGAGCATTATCACTATACAGATATAACGCCAATTCTGGTTGCATTAGGTTTATTAGCTATTTTTTATCGGCATTTTAATTTACAACTCTACCTATCTTATAGTTTTGTACTTATCGGAGCATTTTTAGTTTTTGTTATATCCTATGGAACACTTGGTAGTTACCTACTGAGAGATGAGTTTAGTAATCTGCAAACACTTGGTGATGCTTTCTATTTTACAATTGTCACTTTTAGTACGGTAGGATTTGGTGACATACTACCGAAAACACATTTGGCAAGGTACTTCGTTAGCTCAATGATAATAATTGGACTATTGGTTTTTACCTCAGGAATTACATTTATTGGACTTATTTTAAATTCAAAAGTCAAAAAATTACTTACTCACTTCAATAAAGGCAAGATTGGCATGACAAACCATATGATTTTAATGGGTTATAACAGTATTATGACAAAGATCTTAATCGAATGTTATGAGAAAAAAGATATTCCATACGTAGTAATTGATGAAACGGGTGAAATTGATTCTGATCGACAACTCTTGCAAGATCAAAATAAATTATTGAAAACTCCATATCCCGGTAACCACGAGACACTAATACAAGCAAGACTTAATGAAGCAAAGATGGTAATCGTTGGCTTTGATCGTGATGCCGACACAATTTTTGCCATCATGAATATCAAGGAATTTCTGGCAGAGTACACCAAACGACCAAAAATTCTAGCACGAGTCTTTTATCGTGAAAATATAGAAAAAGCTAAAATGGTAGGAGCAGACAAAGTAATTGCCCCACATCTTATGGTTGCAGATGCAATTATCAGCTATACCATCGATAGTTAAAATTCTGGCTCTAGTTTTAAAATCCCAGAATAACACCGTTTTACTATACAATATTACCCTGAAATTCAGGACTCTATTTTATGTTTAATTAAGGACTCACCGATGCTTTTAAGTATTGAGACTCGTTTAGCCAATTTGCTTAATATTAATGAACACCAAATTAAAAATACGATAATACTTCTTGATGAAGGAGCTACGGTTCCATTTATTGCCCGCTACCGTAAAGAAGTAACTGGCGGTCTAGATGATACACAGCTACGCATGCTTGCCGAAAAGCTTATTTATCTAAGAGAGCTTGATGAACGGCGTGAAATAATCCTAAAATCAATTAGTGAGCAAGAAAAACTTACTCCCGAGCTTGAAGCGGCAATACTTGCAGCAGACAATAAAACTACTCTTGAAGATCTGTACTTACCCTATAAACCAAAACGTAGAACAAAAGCCCAAATTGCCAAGGAAGCAGGTCTTGAACCACTTACTCTGTCATTGCTTGAAAATCAAAATCAGGACCCGATCACTTTAGCACAATCGTTTCTTAACCCAGAAAAAAGCATCAATACTCCGGAAGAAGCCTTGGAAGGAGCAAGATTTATTGCACTGGATATATTTGCAGAGAATGCTACACTACTGGCAAAACTACGAGAACGCTTCACAAGTGAAGGGCTGATCACAGCTAAACTAGTTGAAGGTAAAGAAGAAGTGGGAATCAAATTTACCGATTATTTTAATCATCAAGAATTAATTAAACACATTCCATCACACCGTGCACTTGCAATTCTTAGAGGGAATAATGAGGGTATTCTTACAATCGCTGTTGAATATCCAGAACAACATACCCTACTTCGGGGTGAATTTTCTGATTATGAAAACCTGATTAAAAATGAATTTGAGATAAGCGATGATAAAGCCGCTAGTAGCTGGCTTAGGGATTGTGTAAGATTGGCATGGAAAGCAAAGATCTACCCTTCCCTCGAAAACGAATTAATCAGTAATATGCGTGAGAGTGCTGATAATGAAGCAATAAAAGTATTTGGAACAAATTTGCGGAACTTGTTACTTCAGGCTCCTGCTGGTAGTAAAACCACCATAGGTCTAGATCCAGGAATAAGAACAGGTGTAAAAGTTGCAGTAGTTGATAATACTGGTAAAGTATTAAACACCAGCACAATATATCCATTTACTCGCAATGTTGACGAAGCAATGCTGGTACTTGCCAAATTAATAAAAGCATATAACACTGAATTAATAAGCATTGGTAATGGGACAGCTTCAAGAGAAACTGAACAATTTGTAAAAGAGCTTTTGAAGCAGTATAAAGAAATCCAAGTACAGATTGTAGTTGTTTCCGAAGCTGGTGCATCAGTTTATTCTGCCTCGGAATTTGCCGCAAAAGAATTTCCTGATCTAGATGTAAGTCTGCGTGGTGCAGTCTCAATTGCTAGAAGATTGCAAGACCCTTTGGCAGAATTGGTAAAAATTGATCCCAAATCGATTGGTGTGGGACAATATCAGCATGATGTCAATCAAACAAGACTTGCCCAAACGCTAGAAAACGTGGTTGAAGATTGCGTAAATGCAGTTGGCGTAGATGTAAATACAGCTTCAGTCCCGTTACTTGCAAAAGTATCTGGTCTAAATAGTGTTATTGCCAACAATATTGTTAGCTATCGCGATAGCAATGGTAAATTTAAAGACCGCAATGAATTAATCAAAGTCAGCCGCCTTGGTGAAAAGACCTTTGAGCAGTGTGCCGGGTTCCTAAGAATTAATGATGGAAATAATCCACTGGATAAATCAGCGGTACATCCCGAAAGTTATCCGTTAGTAGAAGCAATTGCAACTAAATTACAGGTAAAAATAAGCGATCTAGTTGGTAATAATCAGCTACTAAATAGCATTAAGCCAACTGATTTCGTAACGGACAAATATGGACTACCGACGATTAGTGATGTTCTAAAAGAGCTGGATAAACCCGGACGTGATCCCCGGGGTGAATTTAAAACGGCTCAATTCAAAGATGGGGTCAATGAAATTACCGACCTACAAATTGGTATGGAGCTCGAAGGAGTAATTACCAATGTTGCAAACTTCGGTGCTTTTGTCGATATTGGAGTTCATCAGGATGGACTTGTGCACATCTCAGCAATTGCCGATCAGTACGTGGCTAATCCAAATGATGTCTTGAAAGTTGGACAAATCGTAAAAGTACGAGTTGAGGAAGTTGATGTAAAACGAAAAAGAATAGCACTCACAATGAAAGGGTTGAATAAATTAAATATTCCAAATAGTAGTGGTGGTGCAGCTAACCGTCGCCCAGCAAAAGAAAATAAACCACAAACTAATGACAATAGCATGGCAGCAGCGTTTGCCAAGCTAAAAAGACTATAAGGGAGAATATGCACGCTGATACCTTTATCCATGATATGGCAATCATTATGCTGGTTGCAGGTCTGATTACGATAATATTTAACAAACTCAAACAACCTGTTGTTTTAGGTTATTTATTAGCTGGAGTGATAATCGGTCCACATACTCCACCTTTTGAGCTAATCCACGACAAACAGATCATTATGGTATTGGCTGAACTAGGTGTAATATTCCTGATGTTTTCTCTGGGACTTGAATTTAGCCTAAAAAAATTAGCCAAAGTTGGTCCACGTGCATTCATCACCGCAGTCTGCGAAACAAGTTTAATGGTTACAATTGGTTATAATCTTGGTCATTGGTTTGGCTGGCAGGAAATGGATTGTATCTTTCTGGGTGCAATGATGGCAATCTCATCAACAACAATTATCGTAAAAGCACTTGGTGAGCTTGGTATGAAACAGCAGAAATTTGCCCAGCTTATTTTTGGCGTTTTGATTGTAGAAGATATTCTTGCCATCGGTATCATTGCGCTACTCTCAGGATTGGCTACAAGTGGTGCGGTTAATTCACACGAAATCCTATCTACCGTTGGCAAGTTATCTTTATTTATCATTGTATCATTAATTCTGGGCTTACTCACTATTCCTAGATTATTAGCTTATATATCAAAATTCAATAGTCATGAAATGATGCTTATTAGCGTTCTAGGTTTATGTTTTGGATTCTGCCTACTTGTCCTTGCTCTCGATTATAGCGTTGCATTAGGAGCTTTCATGATGGGTGCCATTGTTGCTGAAGCTCGCCCATTAGCATTAATAGAAAAGCTTATTGAACCAATACGGGATATGTTTTGCGCCATCTTCTTTGTTACTATTGGGATGATGTTAAATCCAGAAGTAATGCTACAATATCTAACTCCGATCTTGTTAATCTCTTTAGCACTAATGATAGGAAAAATAATTGGCGCTACCACCGGTTCATTCATTTCTGGACAAAACGGAAAAACTTCTTTAAGAGTTGGCATGGGATTAGCACAAATTGGTGAATTTTCTTTTATTATTGCCGGTCTTGGCAGCACACTAAAAGTAACCAGTAATTTCCTTTACCCTATTGCAATAACGGTATCAGCAATCACAACCCTCCTTACACCATATCTGATCAAAGCAGCCGATCCGCTATCTAAGATAATTAGTAGCCATACACCCAAAGTCATTAAAAACCCATTTAAAATCTATACAGTATGGTTAAGAGATTTGCATCCAACAGGTGATAGCGCCATGCTGGTGAAAATTATTGCAAAAATTGTCTTGCAGGTTATTGTTAACTGTGCACTTGTAATTGCAGTATTTTTAGCCGGAGTTTTCATTGCAACCAATTTTGATCAAAAGATCATAAATGATGCCGAAGGAACACTTTTAAATGAGCAGATACACCGCTCAATAATTTGCGGGCTAGCAATATTTATATCGCTACCATTTATTATTGCAGCTTATCGTAAACTCAAAGCCCTAGCGATGATGCTTTCGGAAATGTGGATCTCAAATCAATTTGGCGGTAAACATACCTATAAACTCCGCCGAATTATCTTTGAATCACTACCTATAATAGTAATCACACTAATAATGAGCTTTATCTTCTCAATTAGTAAGCACATCCTGCCAGATCCTCCCGTGCTACTTATGATTGTTACTAGTGAGATCATACTAGCTCTGATATTATGGAAACCAATGGTGAAATTGCAATCATGGCTCCAAATTGAACTATTTACAGTCATGGAAACTAACCATGAACATCAATAAGCCCTGCTGACTCAAATATAGATGCTTATACCGATATTTTTATAACAGCAGATAGTAAAGGGTATATAATATCTACATACCTCAACTACTTTCAAGATTGTAGTTGTTAATTCAAGCTATACATTGAATTAACTATACACAAAGGAATCAATCATGAAGCTAACTTTTCTTGGTGTCTCTTCAGCACTGTCTGTAGGATACCTTAAATTTCATTCAAATATGTTGCTAGAAACAGATTCTGGCAAGCATATATTGATTGACTGTGGTGGAGATGTTAGACATGCAATGTTTGAATTAGGCTATACACCAAAACAAATTGATGCGGTATTTATAAGTCATTTACACGCAGATCACGTTGGTGGTCTAGAATGGTTAGGCTTCTCCAAATTTTTTATGGAGAACATTCAGCTTCCATTATATATTGCACCAGAATTAAAAGAGCGCTTATGGAATAATGTTCTTTCTGGCGGAATGTCCACCCTTGAATACAAGGAAGCAACCCTTGAAACATTTTTTCAGCTGGAAGCACTTGATGATAATATGTCATTTACGTTGGATAATCACGTGTTCAAACTAATAAAAGTTCCCCATAGCTATAGCAATAATCATTTATTACCAAGCTATGGCTTACTTATCTATGGCAAACAACATAAAGTTTTTATTACCACAGATACCCGTTTTGCACTAGAGGAGTTGAGCAGTGTATATCAGGAGGCAGATATTATATTTCATGATTGCGAGACCTCTGAGCACCTGAGTAATCAGCATTCACACTATAATCAGCTAATAACTCTCAGTAAAGAAATAAAACAAAAAATCTGGCTTTATGACTACAATGACTGCCAACTTCCAGATGCTCTTGCAGATGGATTTTTAGGCTTTGTTACCCGTGGACAGCAATTTGAATTTTAAGCAATGAAATATAGAACCAAGAATTATATAACCTTAATTCTCAGTATAAGTATTAGTATTTTATTTTGCTTGGGAATTGGTTATTATCAGACAAAAAAAATCATTCTTGATGAATTACGTAGTGAAGTAATATCAGTTGCAGCCGATGCCGCAATTACCTTGGATAAAAGCGATATTCTCAAGCTTCAGCAGACCCATAATGATAATTCGATAGAATATAAGCAAATCCAACAACAACTACGGCAGATTAGAGATGTAAATCGACGTAGCGATATTTATGTAAAATTCATTTATCTCCTAAATCCACTACAGGATCGCCAAAATAGCCAATACGAATACCTAGTCGATGCTGAAGAAACTGGCAGCAAGGATTACTCACCAATTGGTCAGATTGCAGAAGAAGCAAGCACCGTCAAACTAAAAGAACATTTAAACGAAATATATAGCCCAGAAGAATTTATCACCGATGCATGGGGAACTTGGCTAACAGCTTATGCTCCAGTCTATTCTAAGAATGGTAAATATCTGGCTACAGTTGGGGTAAATCTTTATGCGAATCACGTAATTGCAAGAATGCATAAACTTATTGATTATGGGTTAATATCATTTTCATTCACACTTGCCATAACGATTCTATTTGGCTGGTTTTTATCTAAACAACAGGTGTCCGCCCTAGAAACATTGCATTCAGGCGTGAAAAAGATCGGTGCAGGTGACTTAACTACAAAAATAGATATAAATAGCAATGATGAGTTTTCATACCTAGCTAATGAAATAAACCAAATGACTATTGGATTACAGCAAAGAGAAAAAATGCAGCAGAATTTTGCTCGCTATGTCTCAAAACACGTGATGGACTCAATCATTAAAAATGGCGATGACCTAACTCTAACCGGGGAAAAACGTAAGATTACCCTACTCTTCTCAGATATTCGCCAGTTTACCCATATTTCTGAGCAATACACTCCAGAACAGGTCGTACGTTACCTTAATGAGTACTTTTCGGCAATGGTTGAGATAATTTTCCGTAATAATGGTGTATTGGATAAATTCATTGGCGATGGAATGATGGTAGAATTTGGAGTTCCATTAGAAGATGAAGAGCAAGAGCTTAATGCAGTAAAAACAGCTCTTGAAATGGTACAAGGTGTCGAGGAACTAACCAAAAAATGGCGTAATCAAGGTAAAAATATTCCCGAGATAAAAATAGGTGTCGGGATACATACTGGTTTAGCGGTGATCGGTAATATTGGTTCAGAAAAACGCTCAGAATATACAGCCATAGGAGATACGGTAAATTCTGCTTCGCGGATTGAACAGCTTACCAAAGAACTTCATACTCCGATACTATTTAGTGAGAAAACTGCGCTAGCAATCAAAGATAAGATGAAAATAAAATTTATGGGCGAACAGGAAATTCGCGGTAAAGCAGACAAGATCAAACTATATACATTAGAAGAATTAAACTAATATTTTTTAACAGGATTAATCAGTGAAAGAAAAGAAAAAAATAAATTTGGCATTACAAGGTGGTGGTTCACACGGCGCATTTACGTGGGGCGTACTAGATACCATATTAGCAGATGGCAGAATTGAAATTGAAGGATTATCAGGGACTAGTGCTGGAGCAATGAATGCAGCCGTTACCGCTTATGGACTTTCGATTGGCGGGAATCAAGCTGCGCGTGACAAATTAGCAGAATTTTGGGGAAGAATTGCAGAGGCTGGACAAAAAGGTTTTCTAAAACCAAGCATGCTTGATAAAATGTTTAGTATTGGAAATATGGATTTTTCACCAAATTATGTGATGTATGATTTTATTTCTAAAATCTTCTCTCCATACGAATTAAATCCACTTAATATCAATCCACTAGAAGAAGTCCTAGCTAAAACAGTTGATTTTGAAAGACTACATAACTCTCCAGCTTGTAAATTATTTATTGCCGCAACTAATGTGGGTAATGGCAAACTAAGAGTATTTTCAAATCAAGATGTGTCGATAAAAGCGGTACTTGCCTCTGCATGCTTACCATTTTTGTTTCAAGCAGTAGAAATCGATGGGCAGCATTATTGGGATGGTGGTTATATTGGGAATCCGCCATTATTTCCGTTAATCAGCGAGACAAAATCCAAGGATATCCTTATTGTCCAGATAAACCCGGTAAATATTGAACATATCCCGACTTCTGCCCGTGAAGTATTAGATCGTATCAACACCCTTTCATTTAATTCAAGCCTAATGCGTGAGCTACGCGCAGTTTACTTTGTTACCAATCTTATCGATAATGGTGAATTAGACAGCGATAAACATAAACGGGTTTTCATTCACACGATTGAAGCGGAGAGCATCGTTCAAAACCTAGGTGTTTCAAGTAAACTAAATACGGATCCGGATTACTTGGCATATATGTTTGAAAATGGTAAAAAAATGGCTACCGATTTTATTGAAAATAATTTTGATAAGATAGGTATTGAATCATCAACTGATATTAAAGCCAAATTTATGTAAAAACTAAGTATCTCTTACCAAAAATGTAAGTAAGGTTATATTTTTAAAGCACTTAATAGCCTACTGCAAGTTTTTAACACAGGTAAATAGATATTTACCTGTGGCTATAATTAATTATTCGCTTTTGGCAATCTCACGAATCATCTGTAACTCTTCAATTAATTCATCTACATTATCATTTTGCACCATACTTGATTTAACAATTTTTTTAAAAACTGTTGCGCCTATACCATAAGCATCCTTTACATGTTTTTCAATATCTTTGCTGTCTTGGCGCAACTGCTCCATTGAACGCAAATTAATTGAATATTCTTCAACTGATTTTTTAACTTTTTTCAATACATCTTTATCGTTATAAATCGCAGTCAAAATTTCATGCGTTTTCATTTTATTCCTTTATAAATATCGTCAAAACGGCAGGATTATATCATGATCTGAGGCGAAATTGATTTCACACAACCCAAAGGCTATCTGAAACTAACCAAGTGATGTTGTAAGGACTTAAGAGCATAGTGTAAAATAGGGGCTTCTATTTGATCACGAGCATATTATAAGTTATTAAAAAATTTAATAAATATTGGCCATTGAATCATAATCAAGAAAATATATCATCATATATGGGTATGGAGAAATAACTCATGATACTTGAAGTTGCCAATCTTACGATTATATCTGGGCAAGAGGATGAGTTTGAAAAAGCCTTTCGTTTAGCTAGCAAAATAATTAGTCGGATGAATGGCTATATCCGCCATGAATTGCAACGCTGTATTGAACATGATAATCAGTATGTCTTATTGGTCTGGTGGCAAACTCTGGCTGATCATGAAATAGGATTTCGTCAGTCGTTAGAATATCAAGAGTGGAAAAAATTACTACATCATTTTTACGATCCATTTCCAACAGTATTACACTATCAGGGGGTAAAGGATGAGTGAGTTTAGACTAATTATCGGTAATAAGCATTTATCTTCTTGGTCATTACGGGCTTGGCTAATGATTAAGCGCTGTAAGGTTAAATTTTCTGAGATTATTGTTGATCTTGAGCGCCAAGACGTTAAAGCTGCAATCTTACAATTAAGCCCATCTGGCAAAGTTCCAGCACTAAAACACAATGATTTATTGATTTGGGACTCATTATCAATCGGCGAGTACTTAGCAGAGGTATCGCCAAGTGCTAAATTATGGCCAACTGATGAAGCCGCTCGAGCAATTGCTCGTTCAGTAAGCAATGAAATGCATAGTGGGTTTGCCACACTACGTAAAATGATGCCGTTTGCTCTTTTTGTGCAGAAAGATTTACCATATTCTGAAGAACTTCAGGGTGAGATCAAGCGAATTGAAGAAATTTGGCTTGACTGTCGTTCTAAATTTGGTCAAGATGGTGAATTTTTATTTGGTGACTTTAGTATTGCGGATGCCATGTTTGCTCCTGTAGTATTGAGATTTCAAACCTATGGATATAAATCTGATAATAGAGCTGTAGTTGATTATTGCAATGCAATTTTGGCTCATCCTGATTTACTTGAGTGGCTTAATTCGGCAAAAAATAATTGATTTGTAATAGTTGGGTGAAGAAAAAACGATTGTTTAATGATAATATAAAAAGGAGCAAGAATGCGTAAATTGATTTCGATAATCCTGGCAGCTACTGCCGGAATTGCTTATGCAGATGATGCTGGTGTCTATATCAATGCCAATGCCGGTATAAATACAGGTAGTAATTATCAGTTTGCCTATAATGCTAATGCAGGTTATATGTTTAACCGTTATCTTGGTGTTGAAGCTGGTTTTACTGGAGCTAGTACTTCATACTGGGATGCAGCAATTAAAGGTGTGTTGCCAATTCCTATTGTTGATATTTATGGAAGACTTGGGATGAGTTATGTTAATAACTATGGTTCTACCAGCGGCGCGGTTCTTTATGGTGTTGGGGTTGCATTTCCTATTTTGCCTTATATCCGGATTAATATTGAAGATTATGCAATAAGTAATGCTAGTACCCAGAACTTCCTAATGGGCGGTCTCGAAGTCAAGTTTTAGAACTTAAACCTAACTACATGAGAACTATCTTAAAAACTATTGAATGTGAATAAACATGCAAAACCCGGACACCTTGATTGAATTTGCCAACTACCTTGCAGACGAAGCAGGTAAAATTAGTAAAAAATATTTTCGCAATAAAATTGAGATTGAAACCAAAAGTGGTGAATATCCGGTAACTATAGCAGACCGAGAAGTTGAACTTCATCTACGTAGTCTAATTTGCACTAATTACCCAGATCATAGAATAATTGGGGAAGAATTTGCCAATCATGATGGTAATTCAGAATATACTTGGGTAATTGATCCGATAGATGGTACGGTAGGATTTTCTACGGGCAAACCGACTTATACCACTTTGATCGCTTTACTAAAAAAAGATAGTCCCATGTATGGAATAATTGATCAGCCTATCAATCAAGAGCGATTTAGTGGAAAAACAGGCGAAAAAGCGTACCTGAATCGACAAATAATTTCTACAGCAGAACAGTCGGTTTTAAATAATGCTCGCTTAAATGCTACAACACCATATATGTTTACGACTGACTATGAACAATCTAAGTTTGAATTATTGCGTAAACAGGTGCGAGTTACATCTTTTGGTGGTGATGCCTATGCTTTTGGCTTACTTGCGGCAGGTCATATTGATATTATAATGGAAGCTGACTTACAATATTATGATATTGCGGCTTTAATCCCGATTATAACTGCAGCAGGAGGAATCATCAGCGACTGGCAAGGCAAAACACTAACTAAAGATTTTAATGGACAGTGTCTAGCTTGCGCCAATTTACAACTACAGCAGCAGGTTTTAAATTTAATTAACAGTTAATCTTGGAAAATAAAATGAGTGTAAACCGATTAAGAATTGCATTACAGAAATCAGGTAAATTATCTGAAGGTAGTATTGAGCTACTTAACAAGTGTAGTTTCAAAATAAAACCAGCCAAAAATCATTATCTTATTCAATCAAAAGAAATGAATACTGATTTCCTTATGATTCGTGATGACGATATTCCTGGCTTCGTAGATAGTAATGCAAGTGACCTTGGAATAGTTGGTGAAAACGGTTATATGGAGTACGCTCTAGAAAATCCGGGTAATGATTTGGAGATTATTGCCAGACTTCAATTTGCGTACTGCCGATTAAGCCTTGCTGCACCGGAAGGTTCCGGCATAAAACAACTAGCTGATTATAATGGCAAAACAATTGCAACTTCCTATCCAGCAACTCTTGCAGATTATCTAAACAAAAACAATATTAATGCCAGAATTATTCAGATGCATGGTTCAGTCGAACTTGCCCCTAAAATCGCTGTAGCGGATGCAATTTGTGATTTAGTATCAACTGGTGCCACACTTAAAGAAAATGGTCTGCTCGAAACCCATATCATTCTTGAGAGTGAAGCTGTCTTAATCGGACGCAAATCGGCTGGGAATGAACTAAAAGCCAAAGCAGAAGAACTGATGTTTAGAATTAATAGCGTCATTGATGCCAAAGACAGCAAGTATATAATGCTACACATAGATAAGGATGCAGTAAATAAACTTAAAGATATTCTCCCCGGCTGTGAGTCACCAACGGTACTACATTTGCATGGCACAGATAATAAAGTAGCAGTGCATGTTGTCAGTAAGGAAGGTGTATTCTGGGATACAATTGCCAAGCTTAAAAGTATTGGCGCTAGCTCGATTCTGGTTGTACCAATTGAAAAAATGATGTAATATGTATTTTTACTCAAATAATCTAATTGCTAAAGTTCGCAAACACATAAAAAATGGTGGATTAATTGCTTACCCAACAGAATCCTGCTATGGAATTGGCTGCGACCCATTTAACCACAAGGCAATAGATAAGATTATTAAGATTAAATTACGCAATAAACAAAAGGGATTAATCGTAATTGCAGGGAGCAAGAAGCAATTAACGAAATTAGTCCCTACAAGCATCTTATATAGAGATGAAAACGAGCTAAATCGGTATTGGCCTGGACCATTTAGCTTAATCCTCCCAGTTACAAATAAAGTACCCAAAAATCTGATTGGCAAACACAAAAAGATTGCCGTAAGGGTAACAAAACACCAATTAGTAAAGCAGCTATGCAAAAATCTAAATCTACCTCTAGTCTCTACTTCCGCCAATAAGTCTGGCTTTAAATCGACTCGCAATTACCGAGAGTGTAAACGTCAATTTGGTAAACAGCTAATGGTATTACCAGGAATTACCAGCTTTAATAAAAAGCCATCAACAATAATTGACTGGGACACAAAGAAAATTCTGCGCGGTAAGTAGCACTAATAGTCAGGAAGAAATAAAGCCCAAACGGCAAATCTCCAGTTTATTTGTAAATGAAAGCTAGTTAGCAATGTTGTATTAAATCACTAATACAATTAGTGAAGCGATAATGACTAAGCCTTACAGGCACAATCAAAACAATCTGAAACCAAGATAAAATGATCAGTAAAATCGCATTGCACAATTTTTCAAATCTCAAAATTATACCTCACTTAAACTAAAATTTGTTAATTTCACCATTAAATTAATAATCCCCAATCGGCAAATACAGTAAATTGTAATTTTAATGTACAATGATCTTAGTTAGAACAGTTACACATAGCAGAACAATTTCATGTTCCATCGCGGTAGGGGAAAAAATGTTTAGACAATATAAATTCTGGCAAATATTGCTATATGGAATCGCAATTACTGGCTGTAACGGTGGTGGCGGTGGCAGTACTGGGATAAGCCAAACTACTCCTCCCATGACTAGCATAAATGCAGATCCTTACCCCTACCCCGCAGCTAAAGATTACCCCATACCACCAGTTTTGGCTTTACCTGATTCTATTAATGGTACACCATTTGGTGCAAAAATTGCCTACGGCAACGCCAGCTCTGAAGAGATAAAGAATTTAAATGTATTATTAAACATAGCTAATAGCAATATCTGTAGTGCTACGCCTATTAAATATGATGGAAGCGGTACATGGCTCGTTACCGCTGCTCACTGCCTAGTAACCAAAAAATCTGATAAAAAAATAATTGACCCGAGTGAATTGATAAACCCATCCAGATTATCAATTGAGACTACCTTTAATAATCAATGGCAAGCCAGCGAAGCACAATCCGTTTATGTATATTCAGACTACTGCAAAAACAATACCTTTAATGGACTCGGTGGCTGCCTCAATTTTTATCCGGGACAAGATGCCGGAAATGGAGCAGAAGGTAACGACATAGCACTCATCTATACTTTAGGCAAAGTTGGCAACCCTGATAATTATGCACATCTTGCGCCACAAAGTGAATTTCCTGAAGCCTATACAATGGCACCAGTACTATCAATTGGAAGTGGCATTACCGAAGACATGAATCATGCTGGAATAACCTTTTACGTAACCAATTATCTCTACCGTAAAACAGATACCACTGGTTATCACTATCTATATAGTAGTTATTATGATAGCAGTAATGGTTATATGAGCCTTGCTTGCGGTGGTGATTCGGGTGGAGGCGATTTATTTTGGGATGGTAGCAAGTGGATTTTACTGGCAACCCATAGTTATGGACCTCAGGATGGTTGTGGCAAAGCATATAATTACCTCCCAAATGCATCAACCAATGTTGGGTATTATTATGATTGGATAAATACTATTATTAATGGAATGGATAAAAATCAGGTGTGTGATAACACAAATAATAAATGTATCAGCAGATAAAATTAGTAATTTGAAGATTCAAGAAGCCTACTCAGCACATCTTTTTACAATCTCCACTAAATCACCCCCTTCAAAGCATAAAAATATTATAATTTAAAAAAATATCTTGACTCTCACGTTACGTGATAATTTACATTACTGTCAGGAGAAAGAAATGAATAAATATTGGACTATCAAAGAATTCAGTAAATTAACTAGTGTTACTGTTCGTACTCTACAGTATTATGATGATGAAGATATTTTGAAGCCGCATCATAAAAATGAAGCTGGTTATCGCTTCTACTCCTATGGAGATTTACAGGTTATCCAGAAAATTAGTGTCCTTAAATACATTGGTTTTAATTTAAAACAGATTAGAACCATCCTTAACACCAATCAACTAGACTGGTTGCACTCATTAAATTTACAGGCAAAAATTGTTCAGGATAATATTGCTAGGCTTAATCAAGGGTTAATCTTGATTAAAGAAAGCATTAATCTGTATTCTAAAAATAATGAAATTGAATGGCAGTCAATTGCCAAAATGTTAGAGGTATTTAAAATGACAGATAATAGCATTGTTAAAGAGTGGTCTTTACGTAATTTTTCTGAAGATGAAATCAACTTTTTTAATGAAGTCAGCTTTCAGCAAAGCCGTGTTGATAATGAGCAATTATGGATTAAACTATTTGCTGAAGCAAAAACATTAATAAGCAAAGACCCGGCTTCTTCTGAAGTACAGAATTTAGCGCAACGATGGATGAACTCGGCAAATAATCAATACGAAGAAAAGTCTGATTTAGGAAGAAAAATGTGGGAACTAATGAAATCAGGCGATATTCCATCTGGATTAATCCCTGGTTATGAACAGCAAACTGTTCTATTTATGGATAAAGCAATAGAAATACTATATAGCAAAAAATAATTTAACAATAGACTTCTGTCATAAGCAATTACTTTGTCCCTAGACTAGAAATAAAGGCTTTGAAAAACAAGAGCATACGCATACATAATAAAAGTCTTTCTCAACGTAAGGGTTAAAGAAATGGTTAAGAAAGAGGTCTAAGAACCTCTTTGTTAAGTTTCGAATATAGTGTTATACTCATTTTATCTGTAGCGAGACAAATTGATTATGTCCGTGTATCATTTATTTAATTATGATAAACTCCAGTAATAGTTCTTATTAATGCTGGAAATTAAATGAATAATCTAATCCAAAATTTATCTAAAGCCGAATTACACATTCATATTGAGGGCAGTCTTGAACCAGAAATGATGTTTAAACTCGCAAAAAGGAATAAAATCGCACTACCATATAAAAACATTGAAGAAATTAAGTCAGCATATCAGTTCAATAACTTACAGTCGTTCCTTGATTTATATTATCAGGGAATGGCTGTTTTACAAAGTGAAGATGACTTTTATGATTTAATGTATGCCTATTTAAATAAAGCTGCTAGTCAAAATATTACCCAAGCTGAAATATTTTTTGACCCACAAGGACATACATCACGTAATATAAAGTGGGATACTTTCATGCATGGATTTAAACGCGCCATAGATGAAGCCAAAGCAAATCTGGGTATTAATGCTAGTTTAATCATGTGCTTTTTACGTCACTTGCCAGAGTCTGACGCTTTAAAAACATTTGACAATGCAATGAATTATCGTGATTTATTTATCGGTGTAGGTCTTGACTCTTCTGAAGTTGGTCATCCACCCTCACTGTTTAAAAGAGTATTTCAAAAAGCACGAGATGCCGGATTATATCTTGTAGCACATGCAGGAGAAGAAGGCGACGCTAGTTATGTTTGGGAAGCAATAGATGAACTTGGCGTTCATCGGATTGATCATGGGAATAATGCAATAAATGATCTTAGCTTAATCAGACGAATTGCCGCAGATGATTTAGCACTAACCATGTGTCCTCTTTCCAATCAGCGTTTACAAAGCGTACCAGATTTAGCTAAACACCAATTACGCAAGTTCATGGAATACGGTGTAAAAGTTACAATTAATTCAGACGACCCCGCTTATTTTGGTGGTTATCTTAATGAAAATTATCTAGCATTAACAACTGCGTTGAAGCTTACCCCGGATGAAATTAGACTAATTGCAAACAATAGTCTTGAAGCCTGTTTTATTCAATATTAAAAGAGTATCAATCACATAAATGAAAATATACGTAGATGCAGATGCATGTCCTAAACCAGTTCGTGAAATACTATTTCGGGTTGCCATCCGTAACCAGATAGAATTACTAATGGTTGCCAATCAAATCCTACAATTACCAATAAGCCCCAAGATTAAAATGATGCAGGTAAATAAAGGTTTTGATGAAGCAGATAATGAAATAGTCAGACTAATAAATAAAGATGATTTACTAGTAACAGCAGATATCCCTCTTGCAAGTGATGCTATTGATAAGGGAGCAATTGTGATAAATCCACGCGGTAAAGTTTATAGTATGGAAAATATCAAGCAGGAACTTGCTACCCGCGATTTATTGACACACTTGCGCGACAGTCTTGAAATCCGAGGTGGACCCCAACCATACAATGATAAGGATAAAGCCTCCTTTGCCAATGCATTAGACAGAATTATTATTAGCTATCTGAATCGGCTAAAATAACAGCTATTCCGCCCCCTTTGCTTTATTTAATAGTAACCCAGTTTTTGCTACTTTTAATTTCGCCCCAAATATAACTGGCAACTATATTGACACAATCGCCTGCGTAAAAACCCAGTTTTAATATTTTTAACATATAGTTATAATACCTCCTATCTAAAACAAAATAATCAAGGGAAGTATTATGAAAAAACTAATTATTGCACTTTTGCCACTAGTTACATTAACTGCTTGTGTGGGTAGCAGCAACTCATCCGGACAAAACCAAACTTCAATAAATAGCAATACCACCCTAAAAAGTATGATTGCGACTTCTATCACTGACCCTACTACAATTGGGTTTGCAGCTAAATTCAGCGCACAAAAAGCAAATTTACAGATCGCTTTTTCACCATACTTTGAATCAGGTAGCCAGCATAGTCCAAATGAATGCCCAAACGCTCAGGATATCTATGCTACAACAATAGCACCAATAATGAAAGTTAGCGAAAGTTCAACTTTGGATAGTTTATGGAATAGCGATGAATATTTTAATTGTAATGCCGGAATTACCAAACTAGTTGTAGCATCGATTACTAGTGCAAAACAATCAATTCGTGCCGCAGTATATGATTTTAATAATCCAGATATCGCATATGCCCTAATTAGCGCAAAACGTAATAATCCACAACTTGATATACAAGTAATTGCTGATAAAGCAAATTTGACTGATACCAATTCAATGATTGCCGTTTTGCAAAATAACAATATTCCAGTATATATTGCATCTGCGTATGCAATCATGCATAATAAATTCATAGTAATTGACAATAAATCTGTTGAGTACGGCAGCTTTAATTATTCAACTACTGCAGCAACCAGACAAGCTAATAATGCAATCTGGATCGATAATAGTAATATTGCCGCCAGTTATAGCGAACGCTGGAATGAGATTCGTGCCAATCAGGCAACTACTGTATATCAGACTAGTCAATCACAATATTCTGAACAACCATATAATTCAGGTATAAATGTCGTAGCCAGCACAAAAACCGAAATAGCTGGGAAACAGATTTATAGCTTATCAATTGATAATACTGACATCGATAGCGTGCATAATCTAGTTAATACTGAAAGTGCCATAATATGTCCGGCAACGATGAGTAATCTGGGGGCTAGCTGTTTGAGCAATTATTCGTATTATTCCAAAGGTGGATATTATCAAGATTCACCATTTTACCAAGCAGTAAATAACGCTCAACAATCTATCCAGATAGCAATCTTTACTTTTACTGATAAAGCACTAATTGATGATTTAATCAAAGCCAAAAATCGTGGTGTAACGGTACAAGTGGTAGCAGATTATTCACAAGGCACTCAAGCTTATAGCACAGCCGGGTTTGATAAATTGGTTCAAAATGGGATTGAGGTAAAAATAAATAACGCATATGAACTATTGCACAATAAATATATGATTATTGATGGTAATACTGTAGAAACAGGAAGTTATAATTACACAGCATCAGCACAAACAAAAAATGCTGAAAACTACCAAATATATCATAATACCCCAGAATTGGCACAACTTTACCAACAAGACTGGCAAGCAATTTTTGATCAAGGTTACCCTTACCAGGCGTCAGTGCGATAAAACCAATAAAAAGAACAGGTTATTAAACCATGCAAATACTTATGAACCTAAGTATGACTGAAGAATAGACCTCTCTCATAACCCATAATTTCGCTCTTAGGCTAGAAATAAAGACTTTGAGAAACGGAATGTACACGTAAGTACATGAGGTATCACAGAGGTCTTTATGGCAACGAATAAGAGTTAAAGAAACCGCTTAGGAAAGAGGTTTAATATAATGACCTGTTCTTTTTAGCATAATCAACAAAAACAATTAAACTTAATTTAGATAATTAATAGACATCAATATGCCCAGCTGGCAACTTTATATTTACCATCAGATCCTGCGGAATAACTTGGTAAAATCCCAAACTGATTAATTTATCATATAAGCCATCTCGAGTATAAGCATCAAATTTAATTCGCAACTGATTGGCAAAAACAGCATCAATTGCACTTTTAGAAATATTCTTATTTTCTGCGGTAGAAATAACGCTGGCAATTTCTTGACTAGTTAGTCCATGAATGAATAAAAAGATAACTTGTTTTTCACGCTTACTAAGGTTATACTTCCTATAATCAGCATTAACTGAAAAATCATAAACTTTAAGAGCCTTAAGCAGGCTGAATTTGAGATTTGTATATAATATTTTACGTAATTCAACATACAATCCAGCAGCTTCATCATTATCCGGATTTATTAGTGGCTTTTTATTTGTAGTATATGGTTGAACAACCCCTTCATAATAATTGAAATTGATTGAGTAACTAGGTATCCTACTACGAATTATTTCTTCCTGCTCTTTTATCGATTGTGATTGGAAATATTGACCAAGCTCATCAGGTAGTCCACAATTACCTTCCTGTGCCTGAATTCCCCTAGCTCGTTTGTACTCTTTACTACTAAAAGCGACCATCTGATTTAAATCATAAATGGCAATTGGAGCCAATGTGGTTAATTCATCAAGGTTACGATAGTTACTTATAACATCTTGCAGGTATTCCGCATTAGATCTCATCTTGAAAACCTTTTTACTAAAATTTATGGCTGAAAAAAATCATCATAAGGATTTTAGAATCCGAAGCATAATTTCATCATTCTATTGTAGATTTCTTTGACAAACGAATCTTATTTTATCCTATAGCCACATTTAATATCAAAAAATATAGCTAGGCTTTAATCTGATGAATTTGTTTAAGATTAAGCCCCAATGCGATTACTAATAATATTAACCCTGATATACTAATACCACTCCACCCCAGTGAGTATAACAGAATGCTCCTAACCATGAACCGAATGCACCACCACAAAAATAACTTACCATATAAAAAGTATTTATCCGATTATATGCAGTATCTGACAAAGCAAAAATTCGCGCTTGGTTAGAAATTTGACAAGATTGAATCCCCAAATCAAGTAAAATCACGCCTACTATTAAACCCGCTATGTACTTTCCAAAGAAAAGAAAGCATAAATAACTTAAAATAACAATAACTATTGCCCCAGAAATCGTAGTTTCAGGGCTGCGGCGATCAGCCATTTTTCCAACAATTGGAGCGGCTATAACCCCGGTAACGCCGACCAATCCAAAAACACCTACCACTTGAGGCCCCATATTATAATGCGGTGAAGCCAACAAAAACGGTAATGTAGTCCAAAAAATACTAAAAGTAGCAAAAGTTAATGCCCCACACAAGGAAGCATCCCGAAGTGTTTTTTCTTCTTTTGCTATCTGAAAAATTGAAGTAAACAGCTCCAGATATTTTATTGGCTGTGGGTTATGGTAATTAGGCAAGTAAAAAATAACAATCAAGACAATAAGCAACATCAAAGCTGAAGCAATTAAATATACCATATGCCAGCCAAGATACTCACCAATAAAACCACTAACTGTTCGAGAGAGTAATATTCCAACAAATAATCCAGACATAATTTTACCAATGGCAGCACCGCGAGCCTTAGCATCAGCCAATTCAGCACCCAGAGGAATAATTAATTGTGGTGTTACAGAAAAAATCCCCAAGAGTAAGGTTGCAATTAAAAATACCCATAGACTTTGATTAATTCCAATAATCAGCAATATTATTACTGCACCAAGAGCAACAGTACAAATTAAGCGTTTTTTGTTGGCAATATCAGCCAAAGGCAATATAAATAGCATTCCAATTGCATAACCAACTTGAGTTAACATCGCCCCACTACCAACAGTGGTTGGGTTTACCTGAAATGAAATACTGATTTCTGCCAGTAATGGCTGTAGATAATAAAGATTAGCAACACTTACACCTGTTATTATTGCAAGCAACAATAATAATGTTGAAGTCAAAACTGGTTTCACATAACTCTCCCTTTAGTTGAGACCTAATCATAAATACAAGAAATAGCCCGTAAATTAAAAAAGTCTGTGTCGCCGAAAGATGATTTACATCGAATCCGAGATACACAGACTTTAAGATTAACACATTTATATCAGTTAGGCAGCAAAATTAATTATTTATTTACCCCCTTAATAACCATGCATTAGGTTAGCAAACAAAAATATATCAAAATAATATTTTGACCTACTCCTTATCCCACTTATTTAATTTTTGAAGTAAAGAATAGACTACTAATAAAACTTGCCGCCAAGATAACAACCAGAGCAGATAGACCTAGATTATAATGATGCCAAGCCTGCTGAATAATTGGTTGATCTAGCAAATTATGCGATGTCACTACCGAATTTCTCGGTAATTTATATGAATTATTTCCAATAATCATTCCTATCCCAGGTTGTAGAATTAAACCAGCAAACAAGTAGGAAATGGTCAAAATAATAGAGTTTGCAAGTGGACGTAAATAAACCTCCTTGAATGCTACTTGAACCTCTTGGAAAGCAAGCATACTCCCGCCACAACCAATACCGAATAAAATCTGGCATAATGTGCTAATAGCATAAGCCTCATCTGTTGGGAATCTTACATATAATGTAACTATCATCGCAACTAACAATAACAAACTAAAGCTGGCTGCAATCAAACGATTGCGTTTATATTTTGTTGATAAAGCTCCAGCGATAATACCGCCAATCGCAATTCCCAAAGGAATTGTTCCATTTAAAATAATTGCTTTTGTAGGGCTCATATTAAATACTACTTCGCGATATTTAACATTAAATAAATCTGCATAAGCCAAAATCGTTGCAAAAATGCCACCAAAATAAACTGTCGCAGCAATAAAACGTTTATTGGATAAAATAATTTTTAAGTTTGTAAAAATAGAACCCTGGTTTACCTCTGTCACCAACTGAATCTGTTTTGGCAAAAAGATAAAGATCAAGATAGCTGAAACCAGTAGAAAAATACTAATCAGATTATATGCAGCCTGATATGAATAAGTACTAATCAAACCACTACCAAAAATTGCAATTAATCCGGAAGCCACATTGCCAACACTTTGACTTAATGAAGCAAAGAAAGCAAATTGCTGGTTAAATTCCATTTCAACAATATATAATACTCCAACAAAAGTACACCCTAGCCCCAAACCAATAATTACTCGAGCAAGAATAAGAATACTAAAAACATGAGTATTTGCGAAAATAAATACACCAATTGCCGCAAGTAATGCAGAACAACCCAGTAAAAGTTTAGTAGATACCTTATTAATAAGATAACCTGAATAAAATTGAGAAAATGCAAAAACAGCAAAAAATGTTCCAGATAATATTGCAAGCTCAGTACTACCCAAATTATTTGCTAACTGAATTGGTAATGCATAAGCACCAAATAATACCGAACACATAATGCTGATCATGAATAAAAACTCAGTTGACAACCAGCGACAATAACTTAATGATTTCATATCTTTTTCCTATTATAATTTTTTTGTGGGCATATATCTACCATCCGATATATACCCCTTTTTATTTTGACAGTAATTTATTTCATTTTATTACCCATAATATAAGTATGCGCAACTGAACGATCATCACCAATAATCTGAAATGCAAATAACAAATCACGAATATCTTCACTTTGTTCAGCACGTACAGACAAATCACGGGTACTAGTTGAATCCAGTACAATAAAATCAGCTTCCTTACCGCTTTCGAAGCTACCTACATATGCATCAATTGACATAGCACGAGCAGCACCGAGAGTTGTTAAATAATAGTTTTCTAATGGATCCAATGGTTCTACCGAACGTGGATCCTCAGCAAAAGCCTTGCGTAATTGGGTTACCTTATACGCCTCACCCATAGTTTTCAGCATTGATAATGTAGTTCCAGCGGCATAATCAGTACCCATACCTACTGTAGCTCGATGCTTATTAGCTCTCTGCAAATTAAATAAACCACTACCAAGAAATAAATTTGAAGTAGGTAGGAAAGCACATGATGACTTACGTGCCACAATCAATTCAAACTCAGCATCATCTAACCAAACACAGTGCCCCATAATTGTTTTATCCGTCATTAATCCATAATGATCATAAACTTCAGTATAGTTTTTTAATCCAGGGAAGAGCTTGGTAACCATGTCTCCTGATTCTTTATTTTCAGCCAGATGAACTTGAATATGAATGTCCGGATAATCTTTTAGCAAAGCTTGCGTTGCTTCCATTTCCGCTGGACTTAACAAATAAGCTGAACGTGGGCTAATGGCATAATTAGTGCGACCGCGACCATTCCAACGATCAATCAAAGTTTTATTAAAATCATACACTTCATTTGGTGGTAAACAAGCATAGTCTGGTGTATTTACATCCATATAGGCACTTCCACCAATAACACGCATATTACGTTTCAAAGCAGCTTCAAATAACGCATCCGTTGAATTAGGTGAGATCGTGGCAAAAATTGCTGCACTGGTAGTACCATGTTTTATTAACTCATCCAAATATAGATTCGCAATTTTATCGGCATATTCACGATCAGCAAGCTTTCTTTCTGTAGGAATAGTGTACTTTCCTAACCATTGCACTAGCTGTTCCCCATATGATCCAACCATTTCCATCTGTGGATAATGCACATGAGAATCCATTAACCCTGGTGTAATTAACTTACCTGTATAATCAACAATCTCAGCATTTGGATATTTTGCCCGCAATTTATTATAATCACCAGCTTCAACCACTTTACCATCTTGTACATATAGTATCCCTTCCGGAAAAAACTGATATGCATTTTGAGTAAATTTAGGATTATCAGTAAAATAAAAAACAGATCCTTTATATCCTGTTAGAGTTCCATTATTTGTTGCATTAATCATTTTAGTGTTCCTGTTAAAAATTGTTTGTGCTCAGGACTCAATTATATTTTTAAGGACAAATAATTACTACTGTGTTTTTACACAGCTGAAGAATAACCCACTATTTTATAAACAATTATTTCAATCCTAGACTAGTAACAAGAGCTTTGAAAAAATGGAGTGTACAGATTTAGTAGATGAACATCACAGAAAAGTAAAAATGAAAATATCGTACAGAATAATATAGATGATTGATAAAAATTAACCAAAAGAATTAGGCTGGGATTAGTATGGGTAAATCAGGAATATCATGATATTTAATTTCAATTTGCTAAAAAAAGCAGCTAACTAAAAAGTTAACTGCTTTGATAAATCAGGTTAGCCGTGCAATTGACGCTTATCACAAGCTAATGCAGCCTCATGAGTTACTTCAGACAATGATGGATGTGCATGAATAATCCGCGCTAGATCTTCACTACTAGCCATAAACTCCATTGCCACTACAGCTTCACTAATTAGTTCAGAGACAAATGGACCAACCATGTGTACACCCAAAATACGATCAGTTTCTTCACATGCCAGCATTTTGACAAAACCAACATTATGACCTAGTCCAAGTGCACGTCCATTTGCCATAAAGCTCGCTACACCTTTTTTGAATTTTATACCTTCAGCAGTTAATTGCTGTTCAGTTTTACCCACCCAAGCGATTTCTGGATTAGTATAAATAACCCAAGGTATCGTATTAAAATCAAGATGTGGGTGTTGTCCAGCAATACGCTCAGCAACAATAATACCCTCATCTGATGCTTTATGCGCCAACATTGGCCCACGTACCACATCACCAATCGCCCATACATTAGGTAAATTAGTCCGGCAATCAGCATCAACTACGATAAAACCACGCTCATCAAGTTTAAGCCCTACCGCTTCAGGATTTAGTCCATTGGTATTTGGAATTCGCCCGATTGAAACCAGCAATTTATCACATTCAAGTTTCAGTTTTTCACCACCAAGTTCATAGTTAACCGTTACTTTTTTCTTAGCATTCTTGATTTCACCTATTTTAACTCCAGTTTTTATTTCAAGACCTTGCTTAACTAGATTTTTGTGTAATTCTTTAGCTACCTGTTCATCCGCAGCACCTAAAAACTTATCAGAAGCTTCTAAAACTGTTACTTTTGCCCCAAGGCGTGCCCAGACACTACCCATTTCCAAGCCAATTACTCCAGCACCAATCACACATAACTCTTTTGGTGTTTCGGTTAAATCTAAAGCACCTTCATTATCAAGGATGTTTACATTATCAGTTGCAATTTGTGGTAAATGACGAGAATTAGAACCTGTGGCAACAATTACATGAGTTGCACTTATTTCTTCTTTTTTGCCCTGATCATCAATACTAATTACCCATTTACCATCTTTATTAGCTGAAAAACTTGCCCAGCCATGTAATTCAGTAATCTTATTCTTTTTAAAAAGAAAAGAAATACCATTAGAGTTTTTATTAACTATATCTTCTTTACGTGCAATCATTTTCTTAACATCAATTTTTGGATTATCACAGCTAATACCATGATCAGCAAAACTATGCGTCAACTCAGCATAATTTTCCGAGGACTGTAATAAAGCTTTGGAAGGAATACAGCCAACATTTAGACAAGTACCACCCAGTGAATATTTATCCTTGCGGCGATAGCCATCGATACATGCAGTGCTAAAGCCAAGTTGTGCAGCACGAATTGCCGCTACATAACCACCAGGTCCACCACCAATTACTACAACGTCAAAGTTTTGCATATTTTTCCTATCATTATAAATATCAGGACTATATTCAGCTCTCAAGGCAATTAAAAATCACTACCTAATAGAGGTTAATCATGCCATAATTATAGCATACTCATTTATACTAAACAGATAAGCTCTTTCAGCAAAAGAAGCCAACGAAATAACGAACCTATGTGGTATAATTTTAAAAAGTTCGCTAGTTCTTTTCATAATTTTTTTCTTTTATAAGGCATAAAATATGTATGATGATATTTTGCTATTTATAAAATTAATTGAAGTTGGTTCATTTAGCAAACTATCTAATATTACTGGTGTAGCGCAGTCAACAATAAGCCGCAGAATAGCCAACCTTGAAGAAGAATTTAAAACTGAACTAATTATAAGAACCACCAATAATCTTCGTATCAGCAATGCCGGAACTTTTCTCTATGAAAAATTCAAGAATCATAAACTTTATCTTGAAAACACGATTTCTGAAGTAAGACAAAATTATGGTCTTGATACAAAAGGAATATTGCGGATTGCCTTACCAGTGTTATTATCAAAAAACATTATTGCGCCTTATCTAGGTCAGTTTTTGGAGGAGTTTCCAGACATTGATCTTATTTTATCATACCGTTCAAGTTACATCGATCTAATTGAAGAAGGATTTGACGCCGCAGTAACTACTTATGAACCAACCGCAAAAAGCTACAAAGTAATTCTCCTAAAGAAATTTTATATTCAATTATATGCTACACCAGAGTATTTGGCTAACAATGGTCCAATTGATACCCTAGATATTGCAATAAGTAAATCAACTGTTGGTTTCTTGAGTGTTGATGGTTCTTATACAAACGACTTTGTTGCAGTAAATACTATTACGGGAGAGACAAAAAATGGCACTATCCCCCATCCAAGAATATATATCGATAATCTAATCAATGCGTATGAATTAGCAAGCTCACATAAAATGATGATAACGGCATGGGATTCACTACTCGAAAACGAACTCGCAACTGGAAAATTGATAAAAATCCTACCTGAATACTATTTCCGTGAGATTACTTGTTATTTAATTCTTCCATCTCATACTCTCACCCATCCTCAACAATCATTTGTTAAGTTCATACAAGACTGTTATGCCCGGATAATAGACTAACCTAAAAATTCATGGTAATTATTAATGGCAGGGATAAACATTATTCATAAATAGCTATGTACAATTAAATGCCTATAATTATATAATAGTGACATATAAAATCTCTAGAAAACCAATTTAAAGAAAAAGGAAACTATGAATAACTCTTTATTTCGACTAACAATATTAAGTGGTAGTATAGGCCTAATCTTAACTGCTTGTAATAGTGGTAGCAGCTCTACAACAACTACAGGTCCAGTTGCTCAGGCTCTACCAGCAAGTTATCAATGTTTACCATCAAATCTACCTACAGGGACAAATAGTTCAAAAATTGCATATGCAGGGAATTGTTCTGTTGAATCTGCAACTGAAACAAACAATTTGCAAAAAATGGCTGTTGCTCTAGAAAAATATAATCCGCAAAATAATCAATTCCCTGAATCAGGGTTTTATAATAATTGTTCTGGCACACCAATTCAATACAATTCAAACACAGGTGTAACATTTGTTCTTACAGCCGCACATTGTGTTATTGGCACAACGACACCAAAACCAGCAGGAGCGCCAACCACAGCAGCAAACATTAATACTTACGTAGAATCACTAGGACATAATCAGGCATGGATTTATCAGGGAACTAATGCCGCTCCACTTTCGCTAGATCAATTAAATGCCCAAATTCTTGCTGTTTATGTTCCAAGCCAATACTGTCAAGGAGCCGCATATAATTATTTAGATGACGAAGGTATCTATTTGTGTGGTGATGATTCCAATATATCTTATATGAATGGTGACTTTGCTGTATTGAAGGTACAAACTCAGCTTGGCAAATCAGTAACAGTTGCATCAAACATAAAATTAGCTCCTTCAAATCTTAATTTGATTAGCACTAAAACTAATTTATTAGTTTTAGGATATGGCACAACTAATCCGAATGGCACAATTGATAGCGAGAACTCTCTAAATAGTAAGTTAAATTATATAAACACACAGTATTTTGGTACAAATAGTTATGGAACATGGTCGGGATCAATGACTATTATGAATGGGTATCTATTTAATAATATTTATTATGGTCTTATCTGTAATGGTGATTCTGGTGGCGGAGACTTTGCTTGGGATGGAAGCAATTGGAATCTAGTTGGTGTTCATTCTTGGGGTCAAATAGCTAACTCATCTATCTCACCAGTCGGAATGAACTGTGGAGTATATAGTCAAACATATGTTGCAAATGCTTCAGCTGATGTTCGCCAATTTAATTCTTGGATTAGTAATGTTTTAAATAATGATAATCAGACAACTGGATGTGCAGATCTCGGTAGTGCTTATGCGTGTGCAGCAGGAACTGGTAAATAACTCACAATAAGATCAACTGACCTGTTTATATTTATTACAGATCAATACAACAAACCCGGATAATGAACCTTGATTTATACAAAAGGTTTATTATCCGGCACGATATTTATTAGCAGATAGCATAACAACTCAAACCCACCTTGTACCATATGATTTTCTTCCAGCTCAAAATTCATTATCAATTGATCTGCCAAAAAAAACAATAACCAAAAACTCAGACTAAAAACAAATGCCAGATTAACTCTATTTAGCCATAGCGGCTTTTTCATAGTACATACGGCATAGACAAATAACCAGCCACTAATTGCTGAGCAAAGGATAATACAAAGATACAAAAATGCAGAAACCCATTCCGGTAAATGGTACATGCTTAATGATTTAACTAGAAATGGATAATTATTATCGGGTGCCCAAGTAGCCTTAATATAACCCAGATGTGCCAAACCACCAACAATATCCGTCCATAGTGCAATAAGCCACCATATGGCAAAAAATATAACAATAATCTGCTTAAATTTGCGCTGCATATTTTTCTGCTAAAAAAGGCAGGAAAATCCTGCCTTTAACAACCTTAAAGATCAAGCAACAAACGGGCAGGATCTTCTAGTGCATCTTTAATTGCTACCAGAGTTAATACTGCTTCACGTCCATCAATAATTCGGTGATCATAAGATAATGCCAAATACATCATTGGACGAACTACCACCTGACCATTCTCAACTACTGCCCGCTCTTTGGTTGCATGCATACCAAGAATTGCTGACTGTGGCGGATTAATAATTGGTGTACTCATCATTGAACCAAAAGTTCCACCATTAGTAACCGAGAAAGTACCACCAGTCAATTCTTCAATATCAAGTTTACCATCTTTAGCACGCTTACCGAAATCAGCAATCTGCTTCTCGATATCGGCAATTGACATATTTTCAGCATTACGCAAAATTGGCACAACTAACCCACGTGGTGAACCAACTGCAATCCCAATATCAAAATAACCATGATAAACAATATCTTCACCATCAACCGAAGCATTTACAATTGGATACTGCTTCATTGCTGCAATCGCAGCTTTAACAAAGAATGACATGAACCCTAATTTTACGCCATGCTTTTTCTCGAAATGATCTTTATATTTGGCACGCAAATCCATAACTGGCTTCATATTAACTTCGTTGAATGTTGTTAATATAGCATTGGTATGCTGGCTTTCAAGTAATCTTTCGGCAACACGTTTGCGTAGGCGACTCATCGGTACACGTTCTTCAATTCGTGAACCTTTACCACTCATAGCACCTAAAACATCTTCTTTAAGTACACGACCACCACGACCACTACCAGCAACGTTCTTTAGATCAACTCCATTATCAGCAGCAACTTTTGCTGCAGCAGGCATTGCAGCTACTTTTTCTGTTGAGCTAGCAACATTTGCAGCAGCTTGCTGAGTAGGAGCTTGTGCCACTGGCTCTGCAGCTTTAGCAGCTGGAGCTGCGGCTTCTGGTTTAACTGAAGTATCAAGATAAGCAATTAATTGACCACTAGTAACTGTATCACCTGGCTTACCAACTATCTCAACTAGTGCACCATCTTCAGGCGCAGGCAATTCTAAGACTACTTTATCAGTCTCCAAATCAATCAAATTTTCTTCGCGCTTGATAAACTCACCAACTTTTTTATGCCAGTTAAGTAATACCGCTTCACTAACCGATTCTGGCAGCTGAGGAACTTTAATTTCAATTTTCATAAATTATTTCCTAAATAAAAATTAATCATTTTGAACTTGACTTGGTTTATACATAATAGCTGAAATCAGGAATATTAGCTGTGCTATTCCCTGAATTAAGAACCCAACCAAAATAGGCATAGTAAAAACAGCTATTCTAAGAGTTACTAATGTTATCTTGAATGATTTATTTCCAGTAACTGCAACGGTTTCTTCCATTTGTTTCATTAGTTTATAAGTACACCAAGTAGCACCTAAACCAACTGCATAGGCAACTACCGACATGGTTAAAGATACTGAAATTTTATCTTGATATAAATAACCAATAACAGCAAAAAATACTGCAACAATACTTAAAACAGTAATGCCAATAAATGATTTCCATGCCCCCTTGATTAAACCAAGCACCTCAAGCTCACGATAGGTAAGGACACCAACTATAAAACCAACAAGGCTAAATACATGTCCAATTTTTGGCAAATATCCAAGTATATTGAAAATCAGGGCGACTAGTGCCAGTTTATTTAATTTACTCATGCAGTTTTTTGAATTCCTTTAAATGTAATACAACCAATTAGAAAAATAGGTTGCGCAAGAATCAGTAGCATAAAACCAATTAAAACAGGCACTGTATAAGCACCAAATTTGGTAAGAATGCCACTTATCTTAAACCATGCATTATCACACTTTTCGGCTACTATCAGCAAGCTTTTAGCAATAAAATAGTTAAGTATTGCAACAAATAATAGTAGCGCAAGAATTACTATTGCTACTAAAAACATAACCCCATGACTTTTATCTGTGTACTGGCTAACACCGAAATAAACCATTAACCCAGTTGGAACACCCGCAATCAGATATTGCGAAATACTAAAATTAAATAAACTAGTACCATAACCCATATCATCGATCCGTTTATACAGCATAGTTGTAATAATCAAACTGATAATCGAGATTATGATGCCAATCCCGAATGAGGAGGTGACACTACCCAGTATTAGGGTAATTAGTGCCATCCAACCCAATCGGTTAATACTAGAAACAGTCATGCCTTATTTTTTACCAAATGCAGTAGCTAAAAGATCCTGCAGTTGCTCATTATGCATGTGCGTAGAACCACAAGCTGGAGCTGCAGCTCTTGGTCTAGTAGCAGAAACAAATCTTCCTTTACCATCCAGACAATTATCCAGATCTTCACGAATCTGTAACCATGCCCCCTGATTATATGGTTCTTCCTGTGCCCACATAAATACTTTAGCTTTAGTATATTTAGCTAATTCAGCCTTGATAAACTCGGTCGGGAATGGATATAATTGTTCAACACGAATTATTGCCACTTTATCTTCAAGCTTATAATCAGCCCTAGCTTTTACCAAATCGTAATAAACCGGACCACCACATAAAATTACTCGTTCAGCAGTTTTTTTAGCAACTTCATCACCAATCACAAATTTGAAACTACCTTCAGTCAGCTCATCTACATGAGATAATGCATCTTTAAAGCGTAGTAGCTTTTTCGACATAAAAACAACTAGCGGTTTAACGTAGTTACCTTTAACCTGACGACGCAACAAATGGAACATTTGTGCCGAATTTGAAGGCATTACAACTTGAATATTATTTTCGGCAGCTAATTGCAAGAAACGTTCAAGTCTTGCTGATGAATGCTCTGGTCCCTGTCCTTCGTAACCATGTGGCAACATAAGTACCAAGCGGCTAAGATTACCCCATTTAGCTTCACCTGAAACAATAAACTGATCTATCATTACCTGCGCGCCATTGGCAAAATCGCCAAATTGAGCTTCCCAAAGTACTAAGCTTGGAACAGCCTCAAGACTATAACCATATTCAAAACCAAGAACACCTTCTTCATTAAGGATAGAGTCATAGATCTCAAAATAACTATTGTTTTTCGCATTATTAAGCGGGTAATAAATCCCCTCACTCAAACGTTTACGATTCATATCATGCCAAGCGGCATGGCGGTGGGTAAACGTTCCACGACAAATATCTTCACCAGTCAAGCGAATGCTGATACCTTCATCAAGCAATGCGGCATAGGCAAGAGTTTCTGCCATTCCATAATCAACTGGCTGATTACCGGCTGCCATTGCAATCCGAGTATCTACAAGTTTGTTAACCGTTGGATGAAGTTTGAAATCACCATCTGGTTTACGAGTTACTTTCTCGGCTAATTCAGCTAATTTTTTCTTACTAACTTTGGTTTTAACTTCATCAGTCCACTTAGCTTTTAACATTGCTTTAACATCAATAAAATAACGTGGTAACGGCTTCATTTTATCTTTAGCAACATGCTCGCCTTTGGCAAAACTACTACGATAATTATCAACCAATTCCTTTTCATCAGCTTCAGTAATAACACCTTCCGCAATTAACTGCTTGGCATATAGCGAACGAGTTCCCGGATGTTGTTTTACTTTGACATACATTAATGGCTGAGTTAATGTTGGATCATCTGATTCATTGTGCCCATGACGACGGAAACAAACCAAATCAATCATGATATCACGTGCATATTTGTGTCTAAAATCAATAGCAAAATCAGCAGCAAAAGCTACCGCACGTAAGTCATCCGCATTGACATGAATCACTGGTGATTCAACCATTTTGCCAATATCGGTACAATAGCGCGATGAACGATTATCATTGCGGCGTGAGGTAGTAAAACCAACCTGATTATTAACTACAATATGAATTAGACCAAGCCCACCATAAGCACGAGTTTCAGACATATTGTAAACCGCCTGATTAGTTCCTAGCCCAATCAGCGCAGAGTCCCCGTGTATCAAAACACCCATAACTTGATTTTTATTATCATGTAATCGATCTTGTTTGGCACGAACAATACCCTGCACTACCGGATTTACCACTTCCAAATGCGATGGATTATAAGCTAGAGAAGTATTTACTTTTTTACCATTTACGGTAGTATATTCACAGGCATAACCTTTGTGATATTTAACATCACCACTAGTGACAAAGTCATAATGAGGGTAATTACCATCAAATTCATCAATCAATTTCTGTGGCGCTTTACCTGCAATATTTACTAGCGTGTTTAGGCGACCACGATGTGCCATCCCAAGACATACATCATTAACGCCATTATCTGCAGCTTTAGTTATGACTCTATCCAACAGTGGAATTAAAGAATCCCCACCTTCCAGGGAGAAACGCTTTTGCCCAACATATTTGGTATGTAAAAATCTCTCTAAACCATCAGCCTCAGTAAGTTTTTGAAGGATTTGTTTTTTCTCAGCATTATCCAGTTTAAATTTAGGATAGTTTTCTTCGATATAATTGCGAATCCACTCCTGCTCGGCTAATTCACTAATATAAGTAAATTCAAAGGCTGCAGAACCACAATAGATAGATTCATATTGAGCAATAATATCTTTTAATTTAGCTTTTTTTGCACGTCTAAGATCATAATCATTAAAAAATTCATTCTCAAGTTCATTGGCTAAACCATAAGTTTTATAATCTAACTCAGCCGGGCGCTCAATAATTTCACGCTCTAATGGATCAAGTTTGGCAAATTTATGCCCAAATGTCCGATAAGAAGCAATTAATCCGTAAACAGCAGTTTGTGCACTACTCATTACCTCACTACCACCAGCAAGAGCCAGTGGGTTACTAGTTAAAATCGTAAACTTCTCTTTTATATCATTATGATTAACATCACGGGTAGAACCATCTTGAATTGAATCAAAATAACTTCGCCATTTACTATCGATATTTTCAGGGTTTTCAAGATAAAGCTCGTATAGCTCTTCTATAAAATCACCATTTGAACCAAAAAGATAAGAGGATTTCCACTGATCGCGCATGTTTTGCATTTTTTCACCCGTAAGTTAAATTGCATTAGTCAAAATATTATTATCAAAAGATAGAAGAATTAATTTTATACCAATTTCATCATTCGCAACATTAAAATCTGCAAATATATCCTGAAATTTATACTCTGAAACTAAAAAATATCAGTAATTATAAACCATAATTGGTTACGCAATTATTACCCGCAGCATTACACCAATCTTGTGGACTTGCTGAGGTTATAATACTTTCTATCCAGCTATAGTAGCTTCCAACATTGGTTGCCGCATTTGGCAAATAATTATAATAAGTCCCACAAGCATCATCTGGACCATACGTATGCTCGGATAGTAATATCCACTTTTGCCCAGTCCAGAATAAATCCCCACCACCAGAATCACCACCACATATCAGTGCGGCATAGCCATTGCTAGCGCTATTGAAGAAGCTATTGTATAAATAATGATACCCATTAGTATCAGTCTTATCATAAAAATAATTCGCTACATAAAACATTGTACCACGAGGTAAATCGCTATCTGGGCTTGCAGGTGTCTGGGTATTCAAACCATAGCCAACTGAAAGTATTGGAGCCATACTAAGCTCTTGTGGATATTCACTCTCTGGCACTACTGTAGGATATGATTCAGGATTGGCATATTTACCAGGAATCTGGATTATTGCCAGATCATTACCCTGTCCACCAGCTACACCATCTCCAGCCGTAAAATTAGGACAGCCACCAGGTTTATCAAAAGTAGCACCATAACAGTAATTTTTCATCAGATACACGGCAGTAGTAGGAAAGGACTCATACCACCCAGTATCTTGACTTACACCATTATAAACAGAAACTAGATTATTGGCTACCAAATCATTAGCTGTCAATGTGTCTGCCAGCGGTTTTGCGGGAATAAAACAATGTGCAGCCCCAACTAGAAAAGTAACGTTCTCTTTAGGATTGTAATAAATTGGAGTAGCTGAACAAATATATTTCCCCATTCTTACATACGCACTAAGGTTAGTTATATTTGTTTGAGTATTCCGTCCATAGGCAATTTTACTACTCATAGCCGCTGAAGAAGTAAATGTAGGAAAATATGCCTCCGGATAATCAGTAAATCCCGGTGGATTTCCCAGTTGGGAATAAGAAATACCGTTATAGCTACCTGAAGTTTGATATGGATATGGAGTCACAGAATTATTACCACCTCCGCCACTATTACAGGAAACAGTGGACAATGAAGCAATAAAAACAACTAGACCAATTAAATATTTTTTCATCTACCTGATTCAGAAAAAACAACAGGCAGAAATATATAATCTGCCTGTTGTATACGGATTAAACTATTTACGATCTGCCACAGCTACATAATCACGAGCAGCATAACCAGTATATAGCTGGCGTGGACGACCGATTTTAAGATCAGGATCTTCAATCATTTCCTGCCATTGAGCTAACCAACCAACTGTCCGTGCTAAGGCGAAGATAGCAGTAAACATTTCCGTTGGAATTCCTATTGCACGTTGAATAATACCTGAATAGAAATCAACATTTGGATAAAGTTTCTTCTCGATAAAATATGAATCTTCCAAAGCAATTTTCTCGAGTTTCATTGCCAATTTGAAGAGTGGATCATCATGTTTACCCAACACGTCTAGCACTTCATAACAAGTTTTACGCATAATGCTCGCACGTGGATCCATGTTTTTATAAACGCGATGACCAAAGCCCATCAAACGATATTTTTTATCTTTAACGCCTTGCATAAATACATCAACACGTGATTCATCACCAATTTCATTTAGCATTTTCAATACCGCTTCATTAGCACCACCATGCGCAGGACCCCATAAGCATGAAACCCCGGCAGCAATAGCCGCAAACGGATGTGTACCAGAACTACCAGCTAAACGCACGGTTGAAGTTGAAGCATTCTGTTCATGATCCGCATGTAACAACAAAATACGATCAAAAGCTTTAGCAATTACTGGATTTGGTACATATGGTTCACATGGCGTTGCAAACATCATATATAAGAAGTTTGACGAATAATCAAGGTCATTACGTGGATACATAAATGGTAAACCTTGACCATAGCGATAACACATCGCCACAATTGTTGGCATTTTAGCAATTAGACGAATAATCGCAATTTTACGGTGTTCTGCATTTTTGAAGTCAAAAGCTTCAGGATAAAATGCTGCCATGGCACTAACTGCACCAGCCAACATTGCCATTGGATGTGAGTCACGACGGAAGCCTTTGAAGAAGCTTAAAAACTGATCATGCACCATAGTATGATAACGAATGGCTGTTTCAAATTCCTCTTTTTGAGCTTTGGTTGGTAACTCACCATTTAGTAGCGCATAAGCACCTTCCAAATGCGAAGAGTGTTCAGCTAATTGCTCAATCGGGTAACCACGATAGAATAATTGTCCTTTATCACCATCAATATAAGTAATCTTTGATTCACAAGCTGCTGTCGCCAAAAAGGCCGGATCATAGCTCCAGAAACCTGACTTACCAAAGGCACCAAAATCAACTACATCCTGCCCCAAAGTAGCCTTATAAACTGGATATTCAGCGGTCTGTCCATTACCAAAGTCAACTTTAACCACGCGTTGATTCTGAGTCTCAACCTTATTTTCTTTAACGTCTGTCATAGTACTTTCCTTATAAAAATCAACCTGAGCTATTTCATCAATTAACATCTGGAAAAGAGGATCAGCCAACCGGACTTTCCCCTGAAAAAGCTGTAATAGATCACCATCTTCAAATTCAAGCAATTGTTGATAGTAACCCAATTGCACCTCATTCATTCGGGCAAACCTGCCTTCATTAATAAAGCGCTCAAAAAAAAGATCAAGTTCCAGAATTGACCGACGCGAACGCCACTTCATTTTTTCAATAGATATATAATCCATGACTTTCACAATAGCCTTAAAAAATATACAATCCCCAAATACTTATATATTCAAATTACGCAATACGGGCAACCATCATTTCCTTGATTTTGCCAATAGCCTTAGTTGGATTCAAGTGCTTAGGACACACATCGACGCAATTCATGATTGTATGACAACGGAATAGGCGATATGGATCATTTAAATCATTTAAACGTTCATTAGTTGCCTGATCACGGCTATCTGCCAAAAAGCGGTAAGCATGGAGTAACGCTGCAGGCCCCAGAAACTTATCAGGATTCCACCAAAAAGATGGACATGATGTTGAACAGCAGGCACAAAGGATACATTCAATAACACCATCAAGATCTTTGCGATCTTCTGGCGACTGCAACCGCTCACGCTCAGGCATTGGCCGTTCATCAATCACATACGGCTTGATTGAGTGATATTGGTGAAAAAATTGCGTCATATCAACAATCAAATCACGAACCACAGGTAAGCCCGGAATTGGGTTCAATACTACTGGCTCTTTCAAATCAGCAAGATCAGTCAGACATGCCAATCCATTCCGTCCATTAATGTTCACCGCATCGGAGCCACAAACCCCTTCACGACATGAGCGACGGAAAGAAACCGAATCATCCAGCTCTTCCTTAATTTTCACTAAAGCATTTAATAATTTTTTATCCTGATCGCCCAGTTCTACCTCATAGTCTTTATAATAAGGTTTTTTATCAACTTCTGGATTATAACGATAAATTGAAAATTTCATTTTTTTAGACATCATATTCTCCTAGTATACACGTTTTGCAGGTGGAATATAATCTACAGTCAATGGTTTGGTATGAACTTCTTTATATTCCAAACGATTACCATTACTATAGTACAGTGTATGTTTCATCCACTTTTCATCATTACGATCAGGATAATCTTCTCGCGCATGTGCTCCACGTGACTCTGTCCGTTCACGAGCAGCAACCATTGTTGCAACCGCAACTTCAATTGTATTCAAAAATTCAAGGGCTTCGACTCGTGCGGTATTGAATACTTTTGATTTATCACTAATACTGACATTTTGAGCACGCTTGTACACCTCAAGAATCCGCTCAACACCTTCATCTAAAACTTTTTGAGTTCTAAATACTGATGCATGCTGTTGCATACATACCTGCATATCATGGCGCACATCGGCAAGCTTATCACCAGTATTTGCTTCTAATTTAGCCAAGCGAGCCAATGTAAATTCTGCTGCATTTTCGGGCAATGGCTTAGGCTCTTCCAAAGTTTTTACAAAGTCAATCACACTATTACCTGCTGACTTCCCAAATACCACCAGATCAAGCAAAGAATTAGTCCCTAGACGGTTTGCACCATGAACCGAAGCACATGCACACTCACCCGCAGCGTAGAATCCTTTGACGATTTTCTCATCAACACCATCCATTACCTCACCTTTATAATTGGTAGGAATCCCACCCATCATATAATGGCAAGTCGGAACAACCGGAATTGGCTGTTTAACTGGGTCAATACCAAGGAATTGAATCGAAATCTCACGAATACCCGGCAAACGCTGATCAATAACCTCAGCACCCAAATGATCAAGCTTTAATAGTACATGATCTTTATTTTTACCACAACCGCGACCTTCATTTATTTCAACTTGCATGGCACGGGAAACAACATCACGTGAAGCAAGATCTTTGGCAGTCGGAGCATAACGTTCCATAAAGCGCTCACCATTGGCATTTAACAAATAGCCACCTTCTCCGCGTACACCTTCGGTAATTAATACACCAGCACCGGCTAAGCCTGTTGGATGGAATTGCCAAAATTCAATATCTTCAACTGGCAAACCAGCACGCAAAGCCATACCAACACCATCACCAGTATTGATGAATGCATTAGTTGATGCCTGATAAATACGCCCTGCTCCACCTGTAGCAAATAAAACCGCTTTGGCATGAATAATATAAACCTGTCCAGTTTCCATCTCAAGAGCTGTAACACCAACTACATCGCCATCTTTATCACGGATAAGGTCTAATGCCATCCATTCAACAAAGAAATGAGTTTGCAGTTTAACGTTACGTTGATATAAAGCATGTAACATCGCATGCCCAGTACGGTCAGCAACAGCGCAAGCACGACGAACTGGTTTTTTACCAAATTCGGCCATGTGCCCACCAAATGGTCGCTGATAAATCTTACCATTTTCTAAACGATCAAATGGCATACCATAATGCTCAAGCTCAGCAACGGCATCAGTTGCCTGTTTACACATAAATTCGATAGCATCTTGATCACCAAGCCAGTCGGCACCTTTAACCGTATCGTACATATGCCAATGCCAGTTATCTTCCTCTGAATTACCAAAAGAAGCAGAAATACCGCCTTGTGCCGCAGCCGTATGAGAGCGGGTTGGAAATACTTTTGACAATACTACTGTTTTAACCCCAGCTTCGGATAATTGTAATGCAGCACGTAAACCAGCACCACCACCACCAACTACTACGGCATCAAATTTTAATACAGGAACACTCATCAATTTATCCTTTTCTATGCCCACAAGATTTCTACCGAGTAGATAAGACTACCCAATAACCACAAGACTGTCAAAGTATGTAAAACCAGACGTAAGCCAAAAGATTTTGCATAATCCATCCATAAGTCGCGAATCCCGACCCAAGCGTGCAGAATCACAGCTAAAATAACGATTTGAGCAAATACTTTTACAAAAACAAAGCTAAAAAACTGTTGCCAGCTAATGAAGTTGGAGTCAATTACCTCATTTGCCAAAATAAGAAAAGCAAAAACCGCAATTATGCCAACCAGCATTATCACCGCAGTAATTCGCTGCTGCAACCAACTATTTATTCCATAACCAGCACTCAATACACGACGCTGCTTTACCATATTAACACTCCAAGAAATACAGTTAGCAATAAGCTTACAACCATAACCCAGCGCGCCGTTTTTTGCGCGGTTCCTTTTTCTATACCCTTATGCATATCCAAGAACAAGAACCTTACTCCAGCACACATATGATGCATTATTGCCCAGATTAAAACAATATAAACCACCTTCATAAAGGCACAGGTTGCTACATTGTAAGAACTGGAATAGAACTCGGCACTGGTTAGTGACTTGTGAAAAAGATATAAAACGAAGGGAATCGCGAGAAACATCAGGACACCTGATGCGCGGTGTAAAATTGAAACTTTAGCAGTAATCGACATCTTGGAGCCAAGTTTTGGCAAATCCAAGTACTTTGGTCTTTGTTGCTGTTCCATAGAGACCTCATAAAATATTAAAAAACAGCTGAATTTTACCACAGTCAGATATACCTTGACCAACAATAATTAATAGTTAAAATTTCTATCTAGCAGATGGAATATGAAAGCTGGTCATGGAATTAAAATTCCATATAAAAAAACAATAAAAAAAGCTACGGAAAACCGTAGCTTTTAAATGAGATACACAGCTTACTTAATAGTATTAGCAACTGCTCTACCTGTTTCCCAAGGAGTATGACTAAAGTTATAGGTACTATTGGTATAATTGGTATTATCCCAATCGGCAGCCCAATTCATGAATCCACCAGCAGATATACCATAAGTATTTTTCATAACCTGCCATGAACTTGAAATCAATGCAGGAGTCATAACATATGCCATATAACCACCAGCAGCACCCAATGTCGCCGGAATACCAATTACAAACTTGTTTGCAGGAATAATAGGCATAATATCACCAGTCATACCACGAGTATTCACTGCAAAACCTGATTCTGTAGTAGCAGCCCAAGTTAATGCCGCAACAAATTTATCCATACCAGAACCTGGTTTAACTTCATTTTCAGATGAACCACACACGCCATTTGCAGGTCCCTGATTATAAGTCTGTGGCCAGATATAGTTAATATTGTTTATACCTAAGCTATTAACTAGTTTTGCATAGAATGCATTATGATAACTATGACTACCCCACTGCCCACAGCCATAACCATAAGGGATAACATACACCCACTCAGGCGCCATAGTTAACCAGAAATCTTGACCTTTTCCGCGATAGTTATTTACTACCTGCATTACCGCTTTAGCCAGTAATACTGGATTTTCAGCAGTTGCACCACCTTCAAGATCAAGATCGATACCTTCAAAGCCATATTTATCAATAATCTTGTCTACTTGGGTTACAAATGTAGCCACATCTGCGTCAGTTTTCATAGTAAGATGGAATTTTTCACCACCAAGAGAAACTATAATCTTACGCCCTTGAGCTTTCACTTGTTTAACAAAGTTAATAATCTGATCATCGGTATAATACTTAACAGGATTAGTTGACCCTGGATCATATGTTGACAAAATATAATTACCATTACTATCAGTAATAATAAACGACGCTATAATTACATTATATGAAGAATCAATATTTGGCGCATCCACAGCAACAGATGGATAAGTTCCACCTACATCATAGGAAGTATTGCTACCCCACATTGCCCAATAGGTTGCATTGATTTTTTTAACCACAGGTGCTACTTGCTTCTGAAAAGCCGCAGATATTGTTTTATTCGAAGTCACTAAACCAGTATCAGTAATTGGATTCACAGCATAGCTACTACTACCGCTAGCTGTAATTGTAGTACCTAAATTTAGATTATTCTCAATTTTATATGTAACACTACCATTTGCTAAATTAGAATAGTTCACATAACTATATTTTCCAGCCCCGTCACTAAATGTAACACTAGCTTTATCACTACCTTCTAGTCCAGTTACAGCAAGAATAACACTACTTTGTGAGACATTAGACTTAACCATTGGAACACTAAATGGTTTCGTTGTATCTTTGACAATTGTCAAAGTAGGTTCACCACTTTCAACATAATATAAGCCCTGTAAAGGATCAGCAATCCCAGTTAATACTTTTACACGATAAGAAGTATTAGCATCGCTCACAGGTAAATCAGCAGTGGTTACAGAATCACCCTGTTTCATTGTAAAGGTTCCGCCGTTAACAGGATTATTATTTTGATCCAAAATTTGTACAGTCAAAGTCCCCGTATAATTAGCAACATAATTACCAAGGGAAATAGTAGCTTTACCAGTTGGTACAACTACCTTATCGTATTTAACGGTTACTGGCGAAGTATTACCAACAGTAACTGCTGCTGTAGCCGAAGGCTTATAGCTTACGGTTGTACTATTAATCACGCTACCTGCTACGGTATAGCTACCAGCAACAAGATTATTAACTTGCTGAGTATAAGTTCCACCCAATGCAGAAGAAGGAACACTAAAACTATTAACTACTGTACCATTTGAATTAAGAATACTCACAGTTACGCGACCACATGCCGAACCACTGCAACCAGCTTCGCTAGTATCAACTGTAATATTGATACTACCAGCTGGAGTAGGCGTTGGAGTTGGCGTGGGTGTCGGTGAAGATGCTAGCTTCCAAGCTTGTGACCAGTAGCTACCTGAACCAGGGGCATACGCCCATGCACCATCACTGCTATTACACCATGGTGCAACTGTTGTAGATAAACACTCATATAATTTACCATCAGTACCATAAACTAGAGTACCGCCAGTGTATGTTCCACGCTGCGATGGATATACCGGATAGTCACCACTTGGAGTTGGTGTTGGTGTTGGAACCGGTGTCGGTGTCGGCGTAGGAACCGGAGTAGGCGTTGGTGTAGGAGTCGGTGTTGCACCATTAACTGCAAATGAATTTTGGGCTAAATCAATATTAAAAGTGTTACCATTCAGGTTTAATCCGCCAGTAAATGATATCGTCTGGTTAGCTTTAATGATAGCATTACCATTATCGGCACTAATAGTACCTATTTGCTGATTACCATTTCCTGGGGTAAAAACTAGTTTATAGGCAGAACCATTTATCCACCAGTTATTAAGCGTTCCAACATTAACTTTGCCACCTTTGCTGTCTTGAGAGGTAAAGCTAATGGTATTTCCAGCTAAATCCAGATCTGAGTTACAGCTGTTGATAATATCTATGCTACCACCTAGATACCAAGTCGAGTTACCGGGGAAATTTAATTTCCCCGTTAAGCAGCTGTTTGCTGCAAACAAACTTTTAACTGCGGTTGCACTTATTGGTGCACCAGTCAGATTTTGACCACCACCAGTTGTCCCGCCATTACAACCTGCCAAGGCTACACTTCCGGCTATAACTAAAGCCGAACTTACTTTTTTCATCTGCTTCATTTTCATTCTCTTTTCCCTCTAGAACAGTTACTGGTTTATCTTAATTTATTGCATGATTCTACCAAACTGCCATATAAGATTGAAATAGACATTTTTGTATAACATTTATTCATTTTTGCATGGATTATAAGCTCATGCCTAGAACACATCAATAAATATTAACCCACAAATTAATCAAGCTTCCTGCTAAAATAACATGATAAGTAATATCAACCAATTAGGATATGACCATGCTAAACCCGGTTTATCAATTTTTACAAAATAAACTCCATTCTCCCCTTGACATTCCTCCTCCCCAAATTGCGGATTTATCAATGGGAAAAATGCAGTTTGCCATATATGGTGAGGGGATTCCGCTACTATTTCTTCATGGTGGAGTTGGGGGCTATGATCAGTCAATTTTATTATTCAAACGCTATATACCACAAGGCTATAAGATGATCTGCCCTTCGCGTCCTGGATATTTGGGGACTCCACTGGAAACGGGGCAATCAAAAGAAGCACAGGCTGATGCATTAGCGGCATTACTAGATTATCTGCAAATTGAGTCTATCATCACTATAGGAATTTCGGCAGGTGGATTATCACTATATACATTTGCCAGCAGATACCCAGAGCGAGTTAAGGGTATTGTTGCTATTGATGCCATCGCCGGAGAATATTTAATCCCCGAACAAACTGGTAAAATTGCCCAAAATATGTTTCTTACCGACTTTAGTTTATGGTTTACTAAGGAAAGCCTAGTTTATTTCCCTGAAACAGTAATAAAAAACCTTATTCGGGCAGAAGGATATCTAGATCAACAAAAAATTGACCAGCGAGTGAAAGAGATTGTTGAATCACAAGAACAACTGGAAGTAATCGCTGAGCTAATCTATAGCATGTCTGATTATGCACCACGTCAGCTTGGTACAATGAATGATATGAAAGAAGGAGCTAATGCAAACTGGGATAACTTTGCAAAAATCAAGTGTCCAGCACTAATTATTCATGGAACGCATGATTCCGATGTAAAGTTTTATCATGGAGTATTTGCCTATGAGCAGCTGAAAAGCAGGAAAAAATCAAAGATCTGGATTGAATATGGTACTCACTACTGCTTCTTCTTTGCAAAAGAAGCAGCAAGTGTTCAGGAAACATTCCGCAAATTCATCATTGAACATTCTTGAAAGAGTAAATAATTGATGCACTGCAAACGAGGAATTTCGGTAAAATTGCGGTAGTTAAATAAATGGTAGGAACTTATGAACCAACAACAAATTCTTGAACAACTTAAAACTTTAGCAACAGAAACAATAAATCAAAACTCAATTAATATCGATATTTTACCAACCATAGAGAAATTAAAAATTATTAATGAAGAGGATCATAAAGTAGCAGAAGCAATTGGACAGGAGTTACCAGTAATAGCCAAAGCTGTTGATGCAATAACCCAGTCAATGAAACAGGGAGGACGCCTGATTTATGTGGGTGCTGGTACTAGTGGTAGATTAGGTATCCTTGATGCGGTTGAATGTCCTCCTACCTATGGAGTTGATTACAATACTGTTGTAGGATTAATAGCTGGTGGAAAAGAAGCTTTTATTAAAGCACAGGAAGGTATAGAAGATCAGGAAAGCGCTGGATTTGCAGATTTGAAAGAAATTACATTAACCGAAAAAGATATTGTTTGTGGAATCGCCGCATCTGGTCGGACTCCATATGTTATCGGTGGCTTAAAATATGCCAACAGTATTGGCTGCACAACTATTGCAATTGCTTGTAATAAAAATAGTGTAATCAGTAACTATGCTGACATAAAAATAGAAATCAGCCCTGGCCCAGAAGTCATTAGCGGCTCAACGAGGATGAAAGCTGGAACAGCACAAAAACTTATCCTCAATATGCTAAGCACTACAGCTATGATTAACTTGGGGAAAGTATATAAAAATTTAATGGTGGATGTTAAAACATCAAATGAGAAGCTACAGGCACGTGCCAAAAAAATCATCATGGAAGCAACCGAGGTTGACTTCACTACGGCATCAGAGTACCTTGAATTAGCTCACAACCATGTAAAATCAGCAATTGTTATGATCATTAATAACTGTAGTTATGAAGAAGCCCAGAAAAAGCTTGACAAAGCACATGGAGTAATCCGTAAAATAGCCTAATAGACTTAAAATAGAAATATAAAACTGATAGTGATTACTTCTATCAGTTTTTTTACAGTATTTGAATCAAAACTAAGAACTACTTATTTCATTAAGCTTGAAGTTATATCATTATTTGGATAAATAAGTTTATTTATGGGATAAACTATTTCTTTCTGTCCAGCTAATTTCGTCATATCAACTACAATAAAATTACTTCTATGTGTATAGTCAGAAAAATTAAGCTGATTATTTTGTAAGTCTTTAACCGCAATCCATTGTGTATAATCATTGTAGGTATTAGAACCTTGCTTATCTGAGACAACCCCAATCGGAATATCAACGGTATTCAAGATATGATCAACCAAGTTCACTGCACCCTTTGCATCATTTGGTTGAGTCGAGTAATATTTCAGAAATGTTGTTCTGACAAATCTTGATGGAGATGTATAATCACCAGGAAGCCCAAAAGAAGATGTTCCCTGACTAAAACCTGTAACATCACCCAGAGATGAAACTTTTGCCACATTACCACCACTACTAGTTAAATTTACATAATTTCGAATATTTGTTAAATGCCAGTCATAGTTTGGTGCATTTGTCATTACCCCAATACTCTTGTCAAATATTTTCATCTGTCCATTTATAAATTCGATGACGATAGAATTTCCTGTTCGGTCAGTAATCAAGTAATGAACAGTTGGCTTAACCGGAATTCCCGGTACATCAGCACCAAAGACTTTATATTTTGTTACATCCTTCTCTACATCTGCTACAGATTTATAATTTGCCAAAATAAAGCGTCCAAATTCTAGTATAGACATGTAATTCTTATCCTGTTTCGTTACTGTCTCATATTCTGTATATCCCGGGAGGAAATTCCCACTTAATCCCAAACCTTCAGAATTTTGTCCTTCAAGAAGAGTATTCCCAGCAAGTCCAGAACCAATACCCAAAACATCATATTTACCTGTCATTTCTCTAGAAGGTAAATTACTACCAGATGGTGATGATAATTTAAATTTACTGCCCTTCGGATAATACAATAATTGCCACTTCATTTCATATGCCCACTCCATCGTACGTCCAGCTACAACAGCGCCATTTTTAGCTTGAATATTTACATCTGTACAAGCTAATGCGGATTGAACGATGCCTGTGAGCACTAGAGCTCCAAAAACAATACTATTTTTCAATTTTTTCTGCCTCATAAATTATAAATCCCATAAAATTAACCATCAAAATTAATCAAACTTTTGCCGTTACCAGTATGAAGATAACTGACAAGCAAATATGGTCATTTCATAACCACCACTATAATCTTGTAAATCCCATGAACAATAAGGTGAAGTTATACCGTAGGGGGATGGCATGTTTGGTCCAGTATAAGAAACTGGGTTCAAACTCAAATAAGTATCTTGATAACTATATTCGTAGTCATAAAGATAAATTCCAGTCATTGGTGCACCGTTAACAAAAAGTAAGTTACCGTTAAGTAATAAACCACTCACATAAGTGTTATTCGGTGATGGATGTGTTGGTGTATATAACGTCATATTTAACAAAGCTACAGCCCAATTATATGGATCGCCATCAGGATTACCAGGATAATTCCAACGTGCATTTTCACTGTTCAGGCTGATACCATTAATCTGAACTATATCAATATTTGGGTTATAGGATATCCCTAGTGTATTAGTATAGTAACCATTACTATTCTGAATTGGGTTTATACCAAATGATGCAATAAAACCATCAGGAAAAGTTGTCTGAACTGCAGCAACAACAGTAATATAATTATTGCTGGTAGCATTACCAAAGCCTCCAGCACTAATCCATGCATAAGATTCACCAGGAGTCAGGCTAGAACCATCATACCAATCAATACCAAAATTCCCGCTATTGCTGGCTGCCATATAAGTTATATTACTAGCAGTGCCTTCAGGATTATTCCTAAATGAAACAAATGTCCATGAATTTTGTGCAAGATTCACATAAGTTAACAAATGCGCAGCAAGATAGCCAAAATTCTCAACTGATCCGGCATATGCAACAAGGTTATTATTAATACTACCAGCAACATCCTCCTGATAATAACCAGTTTGCCAATTACCACACATTAAATATGGTACACCTTTTGTGCCTAAAGAAAATGTGCCATTAGCTCCATTTGGAACGTACCAGTATAGGTTATAACCGGGAATTGCACCCACAGCTGATGGGTTACACGCACTGAGATTGATATTATTTGCTAGACTTCCGCTTGCTAATGGATAAGCACTCGCCGGAACATAATAAGGCATGAGTGACTGATTAGTTTGCTGATAATTTAAGCCCAGAGGATAGCCAGTTGGTGTTGCCAAATACCCTGGTACGACTGACTGATTGAAAGCAATAAATGATTCGCTACCATTGATAAATAACTGTGGTGCGCTCTCATAATTAGCAGCAATCGCTTGCAATGATTCTGCCATATTACTCGAATTTGCAGAAAATACACTTTGTGCCCATACTCGAACATTATTTAGCCCATAGTATTGATAAAGCATAATGGAAGACTCTTTTTGTAGATTTTGCAATGAACTAGCTAGTGTTCCAGTATATCCCTGTGCCCCTGCGGCAGATGAAGTTTGGATATTATTAATCAAGTATGCCATAGGGGCAACTGTATCACTACCCAGATCAGCAGCATAATTAACCGGATTTTCATCTGTAACAGTCGTACCATTAACCACAAAAGTATCTGGACCAGTTGGATAAGTCTGAGCACCAACAACACCATCAGAAACCATATAGTTTAGTGTGTTAATATATGCTTGATTCATGTAGGCAGCGAAAAGTAAAGTTAACTGCTGTTGTGCTGCAACGTAAGTATTTGTATAAACACTACTTTCATCACTCGTAGCTACAGGATTATAACCGACCACAAAATATGTACCCGACACATTACCATAAGATAATGTCTGCTGTAAACATGAAGATGGTTGACCAATACACTCAACCGCATTATTGTAATTAACCTGATTATTCAGATACTCCATAAAATAGGCTTGCTGCAAGGCAAAAATTGTTTGTTGATAAGCCTGCATCAAAGTATTATTATAATTATCATATAATGGAATATAGTTATTATATCCTTGCGTAGATATATCTTCAGTAAGAGCACTATAAAGAGCCTGATACATAACTATCTCTGAACTTAGTGGGTTTTGGCTAACGCAAGTATAAGGTGCATTACCAGAATTTATACATGATGTAGACAAATTAACTCCGGCAAGACTTATTAAATTAGTTTGATAGTTTGCCTGATCTCCAGATCTTGCTACACCAGGAATATAAGTATTAGTTAGCCAAGTAGGGTTACTTTCCATATAAATAGCTAAATTAGCAGGCATAGCTATCGCAGCGCTAGTAGAATTCCAAAATTTTATATCAATCATAAGATTAGTCATAGAACCTAAGTCTTCAGCATTATTTGGCTGTCCAGAAAAGTTAGATACTGCATCTTGAAAAGTTAGATTGTCGGCTGCCACAATTTGTGAAGCATTTTGGTAGTTTTCAACATAAAATGTGTTGTCTGTCAGATTAAGTTCAGATTCAATACTTTGAATTTGTGCTTCCTGAATAGCCAGCTGTTGATTAATAACATTTAATTCAGATTGCATACATGAATTTTGAGATGAACCACCCATTAGAGATAAAACAACACTAGCTGTCCCTGTCAAAGCACCTAAAGCAGGTCCTGCTACAGGCACCATACTGATAAAACCTGTCGTTATTGCCAAATCAGAGGCTGCTGCATCATCACTTATACCACAGTTGTTATTTGAAGATTTTGGGGCAAAGGCTCCTGAATAAGCTGTTTTAGAATGGGTAAACATTGTTTGTAATGCAGGATAAGAATTGGGACCTATTGGTGGTTTATACTGAGCACTACTATTTGAACTACCACCACTGCTACATGCGGATAGGATAGTAGCACTGAATAACAAACAAGCAAAACCCTTGAAACCGCATGTTATGTAAGCTTTCATGAAAAATCTTTCTATCAGATTAGATATATCTATCATAGTATATCATGCCTGAATTAAAGATTCTATTCAAACCACTAAATTTGCTACAAATAAATAACAACATATAGCATTTAAGCTACAGCTAATGATCTGAAACTCAGATTATTCTTTAACTTCTAGAATAAAGATCAATTAGTCTTAGCTTTAATTGGCAGCTCGAACTAGAATTGGTATAACTGCCTTCAATCCAGAGACAATCATTTCACACGCAATTGCCGCAATAATAAGCCCCATTAATTTAGTAAGGACAATAACCCCCATATATCCAAGCGCGCGAGCAATATAATTTGCTAGCATAAATACGACAACTACAGAAATACTTACCAGTAGCAAGACCCCAACAATCAGAAATTTACCTAAAATTGTATGCTGCTGTCAATAGAGAATTACCATTACAATTGCAGCCGGACCAACTATCATTGGGAGAGCAAGTGGGCTTATACCCAAACTTTTAATTCGATTTGGATTAATCGTCTTCTCTGATATTTTACTTTCTTCAACAAGATGTTCACCACGACCAAGATTCATGATATATGCATTAGGTTTTAGCCGCCTAAATAGTTCCAGATTTAAAATATCTCGGGTTGCATCAGTTAATGGTAGCATACAAATCAGAATATCTGTCCTTGCCAGAAATAAGTCTGGCGCTTTGTCTCCAGCATAACAATCAACTCGCTCAATTTTTTTTGGAAGATTTACTCCAAGCAATAACCTGTAGATCAAGATTAGTAGCATGGTTGCAGTTGCCTACCCCATTGCCCCCAAGCCCATTATACCGATAGTCAGATGACTAAAATTAAATGGTGGCTGTTTTGTCCATCGATGCTCTTTTTGCTTTTGCTGCCAATGATCAATCCGCTTTATAATCTTTAGTACATAAGCGGCTGCATACTGTGCCAAATCCTTAGCCATATCAGGATCAATAATCCGAGCAATAGGCACATTTGGCAACTCTTTATCAGCAAGTGCATGATCAACACCTGCTGCCATTACTTGAATTGCTTTTAGATTCTTGAATTTATTTAGTAAGCCATAAGGATGCTTCCAAATCAGAACCACTTCAATATCATCTGGATCAAAATTATCATCCGGATAAACATGGATCTTCAGTTCTGGGACATAATTATCAAAAGCAGTTAACCAGCGGCTAACGAAATCTTTATAACGCAGGCGCTCTTCATCGTTCTGCCCAGCAATAAATAGTATCTGCATTATTCGAATTACCTAATTTGTCCATTCCCATAAATCAGCCATTTATAGCTGGTTAATTCCGGCAATGCCATGGGTCCGCGCGCATGCAGCTTCTGGGTACTAATACCGATCTCTGCACCCATACCAAATTCACCACCATCAGTAAATGCAGTTGAAGCATTAACATAAACCGCAGCAGCATCAACTATTCGTAGAAATCTGTCAATTACAACTTGATCTTCAGCAATTATTGCCTCACTATGTCCAGAGGTATGATTCATTATATGCTTGATGGCGCTATCTAAATCAGGTACACTTTTTATAGATAATTTATAATCAAGGAACTCGGTGCCAAATGATTCAGGTGTTGCATGCTTTAATAGTGAAGCCGGATATTTCCCATCTAACACAGCATAACTTTCAGTATCAGCATAGATTTCTACATTTTTCTCCGCCAAATTACTAACTAACATCGCTAAATCCGAAAGTCGCTCCTGATGGATCAATAAAGTATCAAGTGCATTGCAAACGCTTACTCGCCGAGTCTTAGCATTATGAATAATCTTACTAGCTTTTGTAACATCACCACTTTTATCAAAGTAGGTATGAACGATCCCAGCTCCTGTTTCAATCACAGGGATCTTAGCATTCTTACGGACAAAATCTATCAGTCCTTGGCTACCACGCGGAATACAAACATCAATTAAACCAACTGCATTTAATAGATCATGAACAGCTTCACGTTCTGGCGGCATTAAATAAACCAACCCCGGATCAATATTACTCTGAATAAGGCTCTGATGAATCAAACTGACCAGTATCTGGTTTGAATGCTGGGCTTCACTGCCACCTTTTAATACTACAGCATTTGCTGTCTTAAATGCCAATGCAAAAACATCGATAGTTACATTTGGGCGCGCCTCATAAATTACCGCAACTACTCCTAAAGGAACTCTAATTTTTTTGAGGTATAAACCATTTGATCGTGAGACTTCTTCAAGAATCTGACCAACAGGTGAAGCTAAGCTACTAACCTTACGTAAATCAGTAGCAATGCCAATTATTCGTTCTTGATTAAGAAGTAAGCGATCATATTTTGGATCATCTTTTGCCATCTTATCCAAATCAAGCTGATTAGCTTTTACTATCTCATTGGTTTTATCTTCAAGCAAATTCGCAAGATCAAGAAGAACTTTATTACGTAGCTCCGAAGTTAAATCCTGAGTCTCATAGCCTATCTCACGAACTTTACGAAAATTATCCGCTATATTATTCATTCGGCAAATACCTCATAATTTACATGTAAATAATCATAATGTACTAATGGTGGATGATTTTTCCCACCTAGGTACTCTTTAAGTTTAGCTGCGTTATAACGCGCAACTCCGGTCGCAATTTTCTGATTTTTCTCAGTAACAATATCAATAAGATCACCCTTAGCAAATTCTCCAGTAAATTTAACTACACCAACAGGAAGGATGCTGATACATTGCTGCCCACTAGCTAAAACTTTAACTAGTCCGTCATTAACCATGATAGTAGCTACCGCCCCAGTCTGTCCAAAAGCTAGGAATTTTTTGCGACCCGACTTCTTGTGCTCAGGAATTACCCGGCTACCAATAGCCACATCCCCGTTAACCAATCGGACGATCACATTTTCTTCAGCAATTGATGCTATATGTGTCATTACACCAACATTACCCATTTTACGAGCGGTATTAAGCTTACTTGCCATCCCACCGCGCCCAAGAGCCGTTTTAGCCCCCGAAACTTCAGGAAGCTTATCTTTAACTCCAATCACCGGGATTAATTTAGCATCCGGATTTTCCGGGTTTTTATCATACACACCGCTAATACTAGTTAATAAAAGTAGCTTATCGGCACCAATCTGTGCGGCAATTATCCCAGACAATTCATCATTATCAGTAAACATAAGTTCATCAACCGCCACGCTATCATTTTCATTGATAATTACCAACACATTTGGCTGATCAAGACCTTTTTGGAGTAAGCGAAGGATATTGGTATAACTACGCTTAGTCTGAAAATCATACTTAGTAAGAAGTAACTGCGCTACCATTAGCTGTTTTTCTTCACAAATTTTTGCATAAATAGCCATTAAGCGAGGCTGTCCAAGGCTTGCCAGTAGCTGTTTATCTGCTACACTACTTCCGTAAGTTTTTCCCACAATTTTTTTGCTGATTACCCTCCCGAGTGCAACTGCCCCAGAACTTACCAGTATTACCTGATGACCCTGCTGTTGCAGTTCTACAACCTGACGGATTACATCTGCCATTACATCTTCAAGAACCTCACCTTCAGGCGAAATTATTGTCTGGCTTCCTACCTTGATTACTACTTTCATAATTTACCTATTTAACATTGATAAACATCAAACCTTACGGTCTTACCTTTTATGGAGTAAGTTGGCTCGATATTGGCAAATGCTTGTTGCTGCTTATTATCTCGCTTAACAATAATTTTATTCTGACAATGTGTTTTTAGTAATTGCCATAGGAGCAATTTATCATTTTGTTCCAAAGTTGGATGCGATTTAACCAGCAAATCAATTAATTGCATATCTTTTTTGGCAAGAGCCATTTTACCATCTTCAAACATTGGATCATAATAAATCAAATCATAACAATTAGTCGATTCAGTTAAGAACTGATTATGGTTAGCATAAATAACCTGCAAATTTGGTAACTGCTTGGCAAATTTGATTGATAGATAATTAAGGATTACCGCCAAATACGGATTATTTTCAAGCATAATCACCTGATAGCCAGCAAGAGTAAGGATAATACTATCACGCCCAAGTCCAGCAGTTAAATCAAGTGCTCGCTTAGTTTCCTTAGCTCCTCCTTTTGGATTGGCTGCGCGGACTAATAACTCTCTAGCAATAAGTTTACTTCGTTTGGCAATAAACTCAGCATAAAATAAATCAAGATGAAATGGTGCAAAGCTTTCGCTATATAACCATAGACCATCTGCATCTAACTTCAAATATATACTAATATCAGCTGGTATCTCTGAAGAGAGCAACAATAAAGCCTCTGGCAAAATATTAGTGATTTTTTTTGCCATTTCTTCAGATGCCAATTCAAATACTACGATAACTTTATTCACGATGATATGGATGATTTTCTAAAATGGAAATTGCACGATAAATCTGTTCGAGAATGATCACACGAACTAAGGCATGAGGAAATACCATTTTTGACAAACTAATTGTCGCATCAGCCTTATCCCTTAACTCAGGATGAATTCCATCTGCCCCACCGATGATAAACGTAATATTCCTGTAATTTAACGCAGTTTCTTCAAGAAAGCTAGCAAACTTTATACTATCAAGATTTTTACCACGTTCGTCAAGAGCAATAACAAAACTATCTTTAGGAATTTGTGCTTCAATCTTTTTAGCTTCGGCTTCCATATTTACCAATGCCGGTTTATTCGGGTTTTTATCGGCTTTTATTTCCACAAGGCTACAGCTATATTTACCATGATTAATCCGTGTTAGGTACTCTTTACAAGCAGTATTTACCCAATCAGGCATTTTATTAGCGATATTTAATATACTAACTTTCATTGTTTTTCGTATCCATTTTATCAATCCAGATTTTCACAACTAAACTCGCAAGTACAACAACTATCACACCAATAACAGTCTCTAGCAATCTAGTTTTTAAAATACCTTTTTCCTCTCCAGATAAGAAAAGAATATCCATAACCAAAAGCGTAATTGAGGTACAAAAAGCCACATAATGCTTATTAAGTGTAATAATTGAAAGATAAAAAAATACCATTATCCCAAGAGACAATCCGATCATACTGAATTTGGTTAATAGAATATAAGCAATTATTATTCCCAAAATAGTTCCAATAACTCGCTCTAAAACGCGTTTTAAGGTAATTTGATGTTCATTCTTCATAACTAGTAATGCAGTTAATGGTAACCAATAACCATGAGAAAGATGTAGTAAGAAAGCAATTAGATTACCCAATATTACAGCAATGGTAAGAATTGAAATAAAAATAGCTTCTCTCTTTTTTGGATAACTAATAAGCCTATATTTTACAAAATCAACCGACTCATTGGCATGAAAAAGCTTCTTACGTAACCATAAACGGATAAATCCACCACTTACCAATAATAAACAACCAAAACCAAAAAATAAGCCATACTTTATTGCTACCAAATAACTCGGGGCTGAAAATCCAAGCCCTAAAATAAATGCATAGGCAAGATAAAAAGCAAACGACTTTAATAACTGGTGACTACTTAATATCGATAGTAAAGGAATTAGAAATAAAATAATTAATGTTGAATGGGTAATTGATGAGGAAACAATGGTCGCAAGACCAAACATTAGAGAACAAATAAAACTGAAAACTAGTCCGAAAAATAACCTTTGTTTTGAATTATGTCCGTGATAATTTTGGGTTAACATCAGCGAGTTAGTCAATAAGCCCATTATTGCAGCCATTAAGCCAGTATTATATGAAGTAAGGTAATATACTACTGCTAATATTCCACCAAAAATGGCTGTTTGCAGTGCAATCAGATTTATTTGAAAATCAAATTCAAGGAAATTTTCTAATAATTTTTTCATCTATAAAATCAGGAAAAACAAAAGGCTGCACAAAGACAGCCTATTATTAACGTAAGCAACTATTAATGATGTAGATTTATTGGCTTACCACGGTTATATGCCCACAATAAAACTGCGACAACCGCAAAAAGCAGATAACCTCCAGCTATTTCGTAAGGAATAATTTGCTGGGACTTAGGTAAATTACCCACCCAATACATTGAGCCATCAAGATTAACCGAATGAATAATTCCAAATAGCGAAGATACTGCCATTATAATACAGGTTACTACAGCTGCAATAATTCTTCGCTCTATTAGATAATAGACAATCGCAGCAAATAAGGTACCTGTAATAATGAAGCCATTACCAAAAGTTACTATCCCGGCAATATCAGATAATTTACCATTATTTACTGTATAAAGAATCTCATTTAATTTGCTCATCGAAACCAGATCTGGATTTGAAGAAAGTTTGATTTCAACCATCCGCGCAATTGATGGAAATAAGCCAATAATTGCAGCTGGATAATATTTTTTATCACAGACAATAAATACCTGCATTGCTATTTCAATACCAATAAACATCAGAACAGGTGCAAGAATCGCATCAGGTACCAAATCAATAATGTAGTTTACAAAACCAAACCAAGCACCAAAGCCAATCAGTATTATATTGATAATCAAGTACCCAGAGCGAGCATCCATTTTTTTATAAGCAGGGAATCCAGCATAAGGAGTAGTTTGCGCCGTACCACCAAAAAGTCCGATTAACATGGTCGCTATTCCATCAACCATCAAAAGATCTTTTGGTGAATACTCTTCGCCAAGAACCTTAGCGCTTTCAGCAACTGAAACTGTACCAAAAATGACTAGTAAAGCAAAAGGTAGCGCAATTGAAAAATATTTAGCAGCAAGCCCAAATTGACTAAAAAGTCCAAGAGCCAAGCTAGGTAATGATAGCTGAATATTTGAAGCACTTGGTAAATGCATATTTCCAGTCAGGAAAATTTGGAAAATATAATAAGCGATAGTGCCAATAACTATTGCAACTAGAATTGCAGGTAAATTCGCAGGCATCTGATAACCAGCAAAATAAACCATCACAATTATCGCTAAGACCATAAAACTAACTAGAGGTAATTCAAGCATTGATAGTAAAGGGAAAAAAGCAATTAAGCCTACAGCTACTCCAGCCAAACCGCCAAGTAATGCCACAGTTGGAAGTGCATGCTTGATTTTATGGGCAAAAAATGAGAATACAAATTTGACAAAACCGATAAAAAAAGTGCAGGCACAGCTAACATACCAGCTGGTGATTGCGGCAGTATCAGGAGTCATCCCCTGAGATTTAAACAGGAGAAAAGAAGGACCAACAACAGATAAAGTTAGACCAATACAACTGGGTGCATCCAAGCCATATGGAAAAGCAGTAACATTATCTCGTCCAAGCTTTTTTGCTAACCTAAATGCAAAATAGATAAAAATAATATTTCCAGCAACAATTCCTACTGACAAGCCTGGTATTATATGCCGCAAAACTATGTCTGCTGGCATACCAAATACTTTTGTCAACAAAAAAGCAATGATTGCCATATTGGTTAGATTATCAAAGACGATGGTTGCCGAGCTACTTACATCACCAAGGCTAAACCATTTATATTTAACCATAATTACCCCTTTATAATTAACTATAAGGTGAAATTCTCACCAAGATAAACCTGTTTTACTCGCTCATCATTAACTAATTCTTCGGGTATTCCCTGCGCCAGAACTTTACCCTCACTGATGATATAAGCACGATCACAAATACGTAACGTTTCGCGTACATTATGATCAGTAATAATCACGCCAATCCCCAAATCTTTCAGGAACGCTACAACTTTCTGAATATCACTAACGGCAATCGGATCTACCCCAGCGAAGGGTTCATCAAGAAGAATAAACCGTGGATAATTGGCAAGTGCGCGCGCAATTTCGCAGCGACGACGCTCACCACCAGATAAAGCCATCGCATTCACATCACGCAAATGGTCAATATTGAGCGATTCAAGCAAGCGATCAACTTCCTTACGAATGGTTTTCCGGTCAAGCCCTTTTAATTCAAGGATAGCAGCAACATTTTCTTCAACAGTCATTTGCCTAAAAATCGAAGCTTCCTGTGGCAAATAACCAAGACCTAGATTAGCGCGCTTATGAACTGGGGTACTCTTGATATTTTCACCATCAAGATAAATATCACCACCATCACTAGCTAGTAATCCTGCTACCATATAGAAACTGGTTGTTTTCCCCGCACCATTAGGCCCCAAGAGACCAATTACTTCATTACTTTTGACTTCAAAAGATACGTCTTTTACAACAACCCGCTTTTTAAACTGTTTTCGTAAATGCTTGACTTCGAGAAAACTACTGGAGGTTGATTCCGCTTTGTTTATTTCCATCTTGTGCTTTCTGGTTTGGTTGCAAAATAACTGTTACCCGTCCACTTTTGGTAGTCGTGACACCATTAGCGTCAGTTGAATTGGCTGTGAAAATTTGACTTTGCGTGTTATATGTTAATTTATCGCCAATAACTAGATTATCACCCTTTTTAACCCTAGCACGCCCACTTAAAACGGCTAGATTAGTCTTGGTGGTATATTGAAAATTATTCCCCTGTCCCTCCGTCTTTTCACCATCATCGTTTAACTGTGAAAATGTTACCGGACTCCCGAATAATTGGATAGTTTGATAACCTTCCTTATCCTGACTTGCAGTTCCTTTTTCAGAGTGAACAACAAGTGTCCCCTGAGTAATTACGACATTCCCAGTAAAAACTGAAACCATATTTTTCTGATCAAAGGTAGCATGATCAGCTGTGATTTCTACTGGTTTACTGGCATCAGTCTTGAGAGCATAACTGCTAGTACCAATAATAAACAATAAGACAAACAATAAATACTTATTTTTCATAAATTTAATCTGCTTATTTACTTTATAGTAATATACAAAATTTTTTCAAACAATTTGGCAAGAACGTGCTGAACTTACTTCACGTAAACTATTTTAACATTCGATTCTATAGTCATTATTTTTTTAAGATAATCAACACTAAAACCATTACCAGTCATTACACTTTTTCCTCTTGTTGCCAAAATAGACTCCGAACTATAGATAAACTGCTTTTTTGCATCCAGATGAACGTGTCTAGTATGTGCATTAATAATATATTTAGGATCAATATTATTTACGGTTAAGGCAACACTTTCACCAAGATAACCAAGCGAATTTTCCGTATCAATCCAACCATCATTGCTGGTAAGTCTTTCTTGCAGCAAGCTAGTTGACTCGCTAAACGCAAGCATATTCAGATTATATAAAAAGACTTTACTGTTATCTGGATATTGTAAACCACTTTCTGCTAAAGCCCGATAAAGCAATTTACCATCTTTAGTATATAAATTAGCTTCTATTCCAGTTGATGAAAACTCTGGTTTATCTTTGGGTAATTCAATTCGGTGAAAATCGATTCGGGTAAGATAGTTTAACAATATACATAACAAAGCCAGAATGATTACTGTCAGTAAATTAAACAATCTTGATGATTGATATTTTAATCTTAACCGAATCATTTAACTCTATTACCAGTTAATTTTTAGTTAGATATTCAGCAAGAATAACATCGTAGCTACCCTGAGCCTTTAAAATAAGCTCGACAACCTCTCTTAAAACACCATTCCCACCAGAGATATTACTAACATAATCAACGCGTTTCTTAACATCGTCCACAGCATTTGCTGGAGCAAAGTTTAAACCAGCAACAACCATCGCTGGTAAATCTATCAAATCATCTCCAATGTAAGCAATTTCAGAACAAGAAATGTCCAGCTCTTTGGCTACTTGGTATAATTTTTCTTGCTTATTATTCACTCCAGTGTAAGCAAAATCAATTCCAAGCTTATGACAACGCGCTTCTGTTGCCAAAGATTTACGTCCAGAAATGACAACTATTTTAAGTCCCCCTTTATGCGCAAGACTTATTGCTAAACCATCCTGAATATTAAACTTCCCAAAAGGCTCTTCATGATCACCCTTGATAAAAACGAATCCTTCTGTTAATACACCATCTACATCCGTTGCAATTACTTTAATATTGCGAGCTTTTGCAATTACTTGTTTTTTTGTCATTTAAGTTCCAAAACTATACTATCTTAGCTTTAAAAAGATCATGCATATTAAATGCTCCAACCACTTCTTGATTACTATCAACAACTACCATTCCTGTTATCTGGTATTTTTCCATTAAGTATAATGCATCAACAGCCAGATCATCCGGTCCGATAACTTTGGGATTCTTCGTCATTATTTGCTGTGCTGTCAGAGTCCGAATATCAACATCATTATCCATAATACGCCGAAGATCACCATCCGTGACGATCCCAGCCAGTTTTTTATGAGAATCAATAACTGCGACCATACCAAGCCCCTTTTTACTGATTTCAATCACAACTTCTTTTAGGGTTGCTTCGGGATTAACCACCGGTAACCGTTCATTAACATGCATAACATCTGAAACATAAGTTAGGAGTCTGCGTCCGAGGCTACCCCCTGGATGAGAAAGAGCAAAGTCTTCTGGCTTAAAATTTCGTAACGATAAAAGAGCCACTGCCAAAGCATCACCCAATACTAATGTAGCAGTAGTACTTGTTGTAGGTGCAAGATTTAATGGACACGCCTCTTTATTAATTGCAATATGTAGCACACAGGAAGAAAGCTTGGCTAAAGTAGAGTCTTTATTTCCCGTAATACCAATAATTTTAACCTGTTTTCTCTGCACAATCGGGATTATCGTGGTCAACTCATCTGATTCACCTGAGTATGAAATGGCAATTAAAATGTCCTTACTTTCAATCATTCCCAAATCACCATGCAAAGCCTCTGCCGGATGCATAAAAAAGGCTGCTGTACCAGTGGAAGCCAGTGTTGCAGCTATTTTATTACCAATATGTCCAGATTTGCCCATTCCTGACACAATAACTTTACCTGTACAATTAAAAATTAGTTGTACTGCTTGGCAGAAAGCTTCATCAATGGTATTCACCACCGACTGCAAACCAGCTATTTCATCCTCAAACACCTGATTTGCAATTGCAATTATTTGTTGATTATTCATAGTTTAATTTAACGAAATTTTGCAACTTGCAAAACCTCACCAAAAAATTACCCTTCAAGACCACCTGCTGTAATATTATATCCAGCATCAACATATAGAACTTCACCTGTAATACCACTAGCTAATTGAGAAAATAAAAATGCTGCAGTATTACCAACTTCTTCTGTAGTTACACCACGTTTTAATGGTGCAAATTTCGACATGTGATCAAGAATTTTACCAAAATTACCAATTCCGCTAGCAGCAAGAGTCTTGATTGGTCCTGCAGAAACCGCATTTACCCGGATACCTTCGCCACCCATAGCAAAAGCCATATAGCGAGTGCTTGACTCTAACGCAGCCTTAGCAACACCAGCCATATTATAATTTGGCAAAACCCGCTCACCACCAAGATAAGTAAGACACAATAAAGAACCATTTCGTCCCTGCATCATTTTTCTTGCTGCACGTCCTAGTGCAATAAAACTATAAGCAGAGATATCATTTGAAATCTGGAATGTTTCACGATCTACGTTATCAACAAAATCACCAACTAATCCATTTTTAGGTGTAAAAGCAATTGAATGTAGAACACCGTCCAAACCATCCCATTTTTTTTCAAGCTCGACGAACAAATTAGTAATTTGTTCATCAACTCCCACATCTAGGGAAATACCAAGTCTGAATTAAATTCTTTGGCAAAGCCAGCCACTCGATCTCTATGCTTTTCATTCTGATAGGTAAAAGCAAGCTCAGCTCCCTGTTGAAAACATGCTTTTGCTACACCATGAGCAATTGAACGATCCGAGATAAGCCCAGTAATCAGAATTTTTTTTCCTTGCAAAAACCCCATTGAGAGTACTCCTATATATTTGAACTCTTATTTAGATATTTTTCATTACATTTTTAACTATTTCAAACATCACAAAGATGCGCCAGCTAATTATATCATAAACCAAAGTTACTCTTACTGAAATAAACCAGCAAGACACCTCTATGTGCGGAGCAACATATTATTTACATTCTAGAAGTGTAGTATTGAGTTAAAATATTGTTTCGATAAATCAGCTTATCAATATCACATAAAGACATGATTTCCAAGGTCATGTGCAAACTACGGAATTTAATACATGAATAAATATGACTCGGCAGAATCACAGATAAATGGAATTATAAATCATCTACTTCAATTAATAACGAAACTTCTTGAAACAAAATCTGGATTATGTATTGCAGTTTCAGGCGGAAAGAGCCCAATAGGATTATTTGACAAATTAAGCCAGCAGGATATTGACTGGAAAAGAATAACTATCACACTGGTAGATGAGCGATTTATCGCTATTGACAACCAAGATAGCAATGAAAACTTAGTTAAAACGCATCTCCTACAAAACAAGGCTAGAGAAGCTAGATTTATCGGGCTTAGTAATACAAATATGGCGATAGATTCAGTTGTTGATCACCTTAACGCTAATATGCCTGAAATAGATATTGCCATTCTTGGAATGGGTGAAGATGGACATACTGCTTCAATTTTTCCATGCTGCAATGAATTAGAAGCAGCTAGTGATCTAAGTACTACGAAAAGGTATATTATTACTAATCCAACTACCGCAAATTATCAGCGAATTGGTCTAAATATGTCTGCTCTAATTAAAATCCCTCATTTAGTTCTAAGCATTAATGGCAATAAAAAACTAGAGGTACTTGAGAAAGCGTTAAAAGTACAAAATAAGCAGCCTCCTATTGGCTTGTTATTATCAAATCGTCCTGATACAAAAATCTTTTGGTCTGAATAAAACAGGAGCAAGTAAATGCAACATAATTATCCGCGTCTTGTAAGTGATATCGGTGGTACAAATGCACGGTTTGCAATAGAAATTGCGCCATATACATACCAAAACATAAAAGTTTTGCAATGTAATGAATATCCAAGCCTAGCCAGTGCAATAACTAGCTACCTCTCAGAAGCAAATCACAGTGAGATAAAACATGCAGCATTGGCCGTTCCATCACCAATTGTTGATGATACCCTATTTATGGTAAATAGCCCATGGCACCTATCATCAATGAAACAAACACAGGAAGATGCAAATTTAGAAAGCCTGATATTCCTTAATGATTTTCATGCTCTTGCCCTTTCAATACCACATATTCCTAAAGATGAACTGGTAAAAGTTGGAGGAATGGAGTTAAATCCAACAAAACCCATTGCAATAATTGGTCCTGGAACTGGATTAGGTATGGCAACGCTAATAAAACACCCTATAGAAGAACAATATCTGGCTATTCCAGCTGAAGGTGGACGCTCAAGCTTTGCTGCTGCCAGTGAAGAAGAGTTTGAACTATGGCAGTTCGTTCATAAACGATTTCATCATGTGTCGGTAGAGCGGTTTTTATCAGGTCCCGGACTACAGCTTATATATGAAGCAATCTGCAACATTAAAGAAGTTGCCATAGATAAAATACCTAGCCCAAGCGAGATTACCGAATGTGCAATTAATGATCAATGTTATATTTGTCAGCAGACTCTTGATCATTTCTGTAGAATACTGGGAACTACCGCTTCCAATTTAGCCTGCATCACTAATGCTTTTGGTGGAGTTTATATAGGTGGAGGAATAGTCCCTAGAATCCTTGAGTACTTTATTAAGTCTGACTTTCGTTGCCGCTTTGAAGATAAAGGGCGTTATCGGTCATTTCTCGAAAAAATGCCAGTATATGTCATCACACACAAATATCCGGCAATGCTGGGATCTAGTTATGCTCTGGAAACTTATTTAAGTAAGGGTTATATACCTTAGGAATATTGATGAATTTAAGAAACAGTTTATTATTAGCATTAATTTACCAAATTAATCTGGTTGCTTGCTCAAGTAGTAATACGATTAACTCCAGCTGGATGGCGGACAATAAAAAAGCCCTCATGACAAAAAAACTTACACAGGTAATTATTCCTGGGTCACATTATTCAAATGCATACAGCTTGGATAATACCAAAGGAACTTTGGTGGTCTGTGTAGGAGAGACTAACCCACCACTAAGTAATAACGCTCAAATAGAATCGATGATTGAGGCTAACCCGCAGCAAATAAGTAATACTGATTTTGTCAACTACTTAAATACTCAAACCAATAGTGTACGTTCACAACTAAATAACGGAATAAGATATCTTGAATTTAATGTCTGTATTCAAAGTGCAAATTATTATACTTCCAATTATTACCTTACAGACACCCTTGAAAATAACTTAAATCAAATATCTGACTTTATAAGTAGCAATGAAGACGAAATAATTTTGATTGATATTGATAACATCTATACTGATTATGGTTCGTTAAGCAGTAATGATTTAAATATTTTTCATAACTACCTACAAACTAAATTTGGTTCATATCTTATGCCAAAAAAAGATTGGCAACAGCTGACATTTAAGGATATTTGGAGCAGTAAACATCGTATTATTCTGCTTTCTTCAAATTCAATGCTGACTAAATATTATGATATATGGGACAAATCTGAAGTTATGGATACACCTCCAGAAGCTGAATATAATACAATAAAAAAACTAACCATGATTCAGCAGACTATCCAAAAGGAATCTGTAACAGCTAATGAGAATAAATTTCGTCTGTTACCGATATACTCGTCATTTAACCCGCAAAGAGATTCACTAAGTCAGCTTAAATCGGTATCTAATGATCATTTAGTAATTGATTATTTACGCTCACTGCCTGCGAATACTAGCCTAAATATTATTGTTACTGACAACAAGTATAATAGACTACTTGTTGACTATAGTCTACAAAAAAATCTGGGTATAGTGAAACCATCTAGTGAGTCACAATGGTGATACTGGCTTTTATTAGTTTGATGTTAAAAAGATTTTGAACTGGTTCTTAGATAACTCGCATTATTTGGTTCACTCATTAAATACTCGTTATATATTTCTTCATTACATTTTACTGTTGATGGCTTACTTTTTTTTCATCTTTGACCCAAGCTAATTTCATCTTTAATTATAATAACATATTTGTTGTCAATGCGTAAGTTCTAGCACCATATGATCAGTGCTAACGCCAAGAGCTAGACATATTTAAAAATTACTTGAAACATGTCTACGAATCATACACGTTATATGTTGATGATACTTTTGCTTTAATTTGTTTTAATAAAGCTTCTAAGAAATCACAAAAAACTTTGATCTTTAAGTCTTTCTCATTCGGATGCTTAATTAAATAATATGGTTGATTGCCAAAATAATATTCAGGTAACACTGGAATTAGTTGTTCCTCAAAGAATCTCGTACCATTTAAAAAATCAAGCATAAAATCAAATCCCCCAGCTATTATTTCATGAGATTGTAGCAGAAATAAAGATTGTGTAGCATTATTAATTGTTATTCTTTTGGGCATTTCAAACATATAAGTTTTTTTTGTATACTGATTAATCGCTTCTATATTAGATGGAATAACATAATTTTCAAGCATCATCCCCGCTACTAGATGTTTTTTTAATTCACCGAGAGTTTTAGGCTCCCCATATTTTTTAATATATTCTTTAGTACAAAATATTCTAATGGTTGCAGTAAAAATTTTTTTAACTTTTACTGTCTGCTGCGCTGGTATATGATTTACAATAGCAACATCAATTCCCTCTTTGACTAAATTAACCTCTTTTGACTGATATGCTATATTTAAATTAATTTCAGGATATTTTCTTAAAAACCCAGGCAAGTAAGGGGTAATCAAGTTTAACGCCAAGACAGGCGGTAAGGATACATTTATTGTCCCAAAAGGATTGTTTTTTTCTACTTTTACAATATCAGATATTTTTTTATCAAAATTCACCAAATCACCTTTAAATGAATTATACATTTGCTTTCCCTGTTCAGTTAATTCAAATTCTTTAGTATTGCGGCGAACAAGGTTTATGCCTAATTCGTCTTCAAGAAGTTTAATTTTTCTGCTAATTGTAGATACGCTTACCTTAAGTCTTTTAGCAGTATTGATAAAATTGCCCAGCTCTACTATTTTAATAAATAAAAATATATCGTCGTAAGAATACATAACTGTTCTTTCATATAAACTATGAGTCTAGACTAGGTAGTAGCCACCAATTATGACCAATATTTCAACTCAAACTCTATCGGTGAATCACCATTCAAGTATGTGCGAACCCTTTCTTTGTTATATTCCTTTTTCAAGATAGCAAAGAAGCTCTATACTACAGCATTATCTCAGCAATACCTTTCTTGCTCATGCTACCATCTAACTGATGTGTCGAGCATAGGCCACCGTCAGCTGATAGACAACCGGGATTAAAACAGTCTATCAACTCTCTTCAACGTTGTTTACTGCCAAACACCTATATTAATAGGCGTTTGGCTTGAAACTTCATAGTTTTCGGGTGTAAAGACAGATACTTCCTGTATGACGCCCACCATCTTCAGGGATCAAGGACTTTCTTCCTAGAGATAAGTTGCTGTCACTGCCACAATAATCTAAAGTTATTCTAACACCATCCCGACTACCTTTAACGCTAATATCATCATAAAACATGTGTTTTGATGTTTCAAACTTGCAATTATTGGTCATACATGCTAATTTAAATCCTACACTACGAATATTATATCCATTCGGTCGCATACTTCCAGTCATTTCTGTTTTTAAATAGAAGGGAAAGTAAGCTCCATTGATATCTAGGGTAATTGGAATATAGAATTCAGTTTTGCCATCCGCTGTGATCTCTTTATGATAGGAAACCCTAAAAACAGATTTCATGCCAAGCATATTAATATTAACGACGCCTAAATTACGACCATCAAAGTTTGTATCGAGTGTCTCGCTAATATTTGCTCCGGGTGTTGTAATACCAATACCGTTGATAAAGTCATTTGCAGTGGTAGTCACCTCGGCACCATATACGACGAAGTTAACTGGCAATTCTTTGTTACCAATACGTGATAAATACCATTCTTTGCCTTTGTCATCTAAATTTTCAATATATCCATAAAGGGGGTATCCAGATGCTATACTGTTTTCGGTTCTTAATTTGTTGACTGTGCTCTTACAGGATAACTTACCATCAATATTAAGCAGTGATGTAGTTATTGCACTATTATAATCACAATCATCCTTTTGTACATCAAGAATTGAACTAACTTCTTGCCCGACACCATTTAAACATGAAGCACCTATCGTTTTAACTATACCTTGACCTTTACCAGCCGTTCCTTCATAAGTAAGACTTAGCAAATTACATGCCATATTCTTAAAATTGTCAGAAGGCAATTGTAAGCGTTCAGCCCCATAAATATCTTGATAGACATTGATATAGTGGGTTTTAAATTTATTGGTTATAAAATTACGATAGCTCTTATAGCGAATTGAAATATCTTTAATTTTACAGTTATATTGCTCCTCTGCTGTACCTAGGTTACAAGCACTATCCAATTTCTCTGTAGGAACTACTTTACCTTTAAAATATGGGTATTTGTATTCCAGAAATAGCGCATTTTTTTGGATTAGTTCGGCATCAGCCAAAACAGCCTGAAGCTCAAGGTTATAATCGTTCAAAATTAGATTATGGGCTCTACGTAATGGAATAACATTTACCCCATCTTTAACATTTGTTATGTACTGAGAATCAACTGATTTAAGAAACTCATCAATATTAGTAATTGCTTTATCCATAACTATCTGATCAACCGCAGTTTGAATTTCTTTTAAACTTTTTATATTAAAAATCCCATCCCCGGTATTTGCAGCATATAATATAGTTAATTGATCAAAGGTTAATTTCGGGGATACTTCGGTATTTTTATAAATATACGAATCAAGATCTAAAGAGCCTAAGGTATTTCTTAAGACATTGGCGGTAACGTTAATAGTATTAATATTATTCTGTAACATGCGAATTTCTGATTTGGCATCTGCTTTTTGCAATTGATCCGATATGGATTTTAGATAGTTATTTATCTGATCATCTTTAGATAATTCTTCTGCCTGAATTTGTCTTAATGAGGTAATTAAGGCATTCATTTCAGCTAAAGCATTTTTGCTTCCATTAACCTTAGACAGAAACTCCATTACAGCAGATAAATGCCCGATTTTCTTGGAGATATCATTAATTGAGCCTCCCGATACAAAACTCACCAGTGCATCTAGCACCATCTGCACATTTCCAGATTCATTTCCGGATTTTTTAATTGATTCAGTCAGTTTTTTTATTGTTTCAGCCATTTGGGCAAATGAGGCTTTATTGCTTAACTCTAGGATTTTGGCAATACTTGCTTGATAATCAGCAATACTTTTGTTCACAGGGATATTTACCGCTTTTGCTTTAATTGTATTTACCATTTTTGTAACGACTATTGTTGGAGAAGTTCCATTTTCTAACAGATAATTATAGTAAAAATATATCATTTCATTTAAGTCATACTTCCCACTATAGCCTGCATTTCTTGCTGCTTTATCAAAAGCGTCCCGGATGAGTAGCTCATCAATCTCATCACTACTATTCATCATTTGAGGTCCTAAGTAAGTCCGTTTTATGAAAGTGCCAGTACTAGTTGCATCAAGAATCAAATTAGTGCTGTCCGCCGCACTGCTTACATAAAATAATCCCCCAGCTATAATTTTGCCATCCTGTGACAATTCTAATGCGTATTCATCAGCCGGAAGCCTACTTTTATCAATGTTGACTTTACAACCTTCATAACTACTACCGCAAACTACATTTGCTTCATATACAGTGGTAAAGGCATTATCAGAAACTTTGAGAACTTTTAAATTATATAAAGTATTTGGTCTTTTATTTGATTCTGCAGCATAAAACTGTGGCCCTACTAACAGTGAGTCTGCAAAATCAATTTTATATCCTTGTGCGGCGTAAAACCGGGTTAGCTCAGTCCTTTTAGCATCTGCCAATTTTTGAGCTTTAATTTGTATTTCTGTATTATCTGATGCTAAAGACTTTCCGCCGCCAACCCCATTACCATTACAAGCACTAAGGCTAACGACAATTATAAATGATAACGCAACTGTCTTAACATGCTTTTTTAAAATATTTAACTTCATAATGTTTTCCTTTTAAACAAACTGCCTACAGGATTGATATTTTTCCATTCAAACCCCATTGCAAATAGTATTTTAGTAAAATTAACTTATACAAGTCAATGTCGGCTAGTCACACTATAGGAAGGTTAGAATACCCAATTTGTTGTGCTTCATACAAATTAAGCAAATTATCTATTTTACGAAATGAAGTTTTGCATTTTTGTCTTTTATATTTTTAATGATTCAAAAGATAGCTTTGCTTAGGCTGCTTGCTGTACCGTATCTACAATTAAACTAGTAATGCGAACTTGGGATAAGGTAATGTGAATAAATAAAAGAATCCATCATGCTCTAAATTGTTAAAATGAATTTCTCACAAAACAAGTAACAATGACGGAAGCAATGATGGATTTAGTAGAATTATACGTAATAATAGATGATTTTTGCAAACAATTTATGGCCAAAGTACTTTTTGGATTGCCGGATATAAATCTTAAATACAGCCGTATCATTAGGAAATGACCGCTTATTTTTTACCACTTTATGCAAAGTCATATTCAATGATTCAATGGCACGGGGAATATAAATTGCTTTCCGACTTTAGTATAGCCAAATAAAGTATTTAATGATTCCAACGATTGTACCATGATTTGCTTATAGCCGGATATTTTACATCCCATTTTTTAGCAAATTCATCAAGATTATCCAAGGCTAATTCTTCTGTATCTGCCGAATAGATCATTTTTAAAGTTCAGGAACAATCGGAACTTACCCTTTATATTTCAAGGCTTCCTTGAATGTTTCTATTTCAGTGAAAGCCGCCTTCTACAATTATTAACTAAAAAGCTCAAGAAACCCCTCTAGTTCATCAACGCTTGCATAATTAATCGTGATTTTGCCATGTCCACCACGATTATGTTTGATATTAACCATCATGCCAAGTTTATCGGCAATAGTTTCTTCTAATCTTGCAATATCTGGATCTTTTTTAGTTTTATCACGAATAATCTCAGTCCCAAATTTTTGTTCGTGCAAGATTCGTGAGACTTTATTTTCAACTTCGGCGGTAGTATATTTTTTGAGAATTATTTCATTAGCTAATTCAAGCTGTTTTTCCATAGATAGCGGCAATAATGCTCTGGCATGCCCCATGTCCAGTTTACGTTGCATAAGATAATCCAGTACTTCCGGACTAAGGTTTAATAAGCGTAAGATATTTGAGATATTACTACGTGACTTACCAGTAACACTAGCTAAAGCTTCGTGAGTTAGACCAAATTCATCAATCAACCTTTTATAGCCCTGAGCCTCTTCAACAATATTCAGGTCTTTACGCTGAATATTCTCAATCAGAGATACGGCTAGTGCCTCTTCATCACTAAAATCACGGACAATAGCCGGAATAACTTCAAGCCCAGCAATCTGACTTGCCCGCCAGCGCCGTTCACCAGCAATTAACTCGTAGCGATCTTTGCCAACTAATCTAACTATTACTGGCTGAATTAGTCCATTATGCCGAATTGACACCGCTAACTCTTCCAAATCTTCCTGATCAAAAACCTGCCTTGGCTGATATTTACCAGGCTGAATCTTATCAATTTTAAGTTCGGTAAGTCCACTTTGATTAGTTACTACCTCGGAGGTATCTTTTTGCTTGATATCAATATCAGCCTTTGCTGCTGATAATAATGCATCAAGACCACGTCCTAATCCTTTTACTTTTGCCATATAATTTCTCTATTTTAGCTTATTTAATAACTCTTTGGCACAACGAATGTATGCCTGTGCACCAACTGACTCAGAATCCAAAGCAACTGCAGATAATCCATAGCTTGGTGCTTCTGCCAAGCGTACTGTCCTTGGAATACTAGCATAAAAGACTTTTTCGTCAAAATACTCAACCAACTGTGCTGAAACCTGCTGGGCAAGATTATTTCTCTTATCATACATCGTCCGGATAATGCCTAATAACTGAAGTTCTGGATTTAATTTTGACTGGATTCTGGCAATCGTATTTAATAAGTCGGTAAGCCCTTCTAATGCATAATATTCACACTGTAAAGGTACTAGAATATGCTTTGCTGCAGATAACGCATTTATTGTCAGTAAACTTAATGATGGCGGACAATCAATCAATATAACATCATAATTTGCAGCAACTTTACTTAGTGCATTCCGTAGCCGAAATTCACGATTATCCAGATCTACCAACTCAATTTCTGCACCAGCAAGATTACGATTTGCACCAAGAAGATCAAAACCACATTCTTTCGCTGCAACAGTAGCTTCTGAAACTGGAACATCATTAATCAGAACATCATAAACACTATACTTTAAATTATTTTTATCAACCCCAGCACCAGTAGTTGCATTGCCCTGTGGATCGATATCAACAACCAACACCTTTTTTCTGAATAAAGATAAACTGGTAGCAAGATTAAGGACAGTAGTAGTTTTCCCTACACCACCCTTTTGATTTCCGACAACAATAATATTTTTCATAATTTTTTTATTTTCACCAATACGCGTGGTGCATCAAGATATGGCACCTGCAAATTAATAATTTCACTAGAATAATTATTTAATTTATCAGCCTCATTTGAAGCTTGCTGTGATTTCATCGCTAAATAGTAGCCTGAATCATTTAATAAATGCTCAGTGAGCGAGATAAAAAGGCTTAAATCCGCAAATGCTCGCGAGGTAATGATATCAAACCGTTGTATATCATATTTCTCTACCCGGCTATTTACAATTTCAAGATTGGCTAATCTAAGTTCTATCTTTACTTGCCGCAAAAAAGCAATTTTCTTCGAATTACTATCAATCAAAGTAACATGAAGATTTGGTTTCATTATAGCAATAATTATACCTGGAACACCCATCCCACTACCAACATCAAGCACAAAGCCGTTATTATCTGGCAAATGCGGAACGATACTTAGCCCATCAATCAGATGGAGTATCTTAATCTGACGAGGGTTACTAATAGCTGTAAGACTATATACTTTATTCCATTTTATAAGCATGCTTGCGTATTGATTTAATGCAGATAATTGATTCTCAACAAATTCAATCCCTAGCTTATGAATAGCATCAATAATAATATCAGTCAACTTATACTCTATTTTGAATGGTTTAATTGATGATAATCTTCAAATTCACCAGATACTACGTAATACGGTTCATTGACAAATAATAACATCTCATGATCGCCACGCGAGTTACCATAGCCATAAGCGTAGTCAAATTTTAAACTATTTGACTCTAGATACTCTTTAATTCGTATGACCTTTTGCATAGCATAACAATTTGGCGTAGCCAATTTCCCGCTAGCAACTCCATTGACGATTTCAATTTCAGTCGCAATAACATCATCAATCTTATGAAGCTCAGCAAAAAAGCGTAAGTAAATTGCTAGATTAGCACTAACTAATATTATTCGATGCTTATGTTCACGATGCCACTCGAGTTTTGCATAAGTTTCAGGAACAAGATACTTATTTAGATGCGTAGTTGCAAAATTTTTTGCCTTAACAAGAATATCTTCTTCCTTCCACCCTTTTAAAATTATCGTCAATGTTCTTTGTTTTGCTTCCTGATTATCAATTTTTTTAAACAAATAGCAAATAACAACAGGAAATAGTCTTGGTAAATAGGCAATAAACTTTACTATACCAACACAATAGATAAGAAATGGAATAAGGGTATCTTTATTTGATAAAGTTCCATCAAAATCAAAATAGGCAACTATCTGGCAATCTTTACTCATTAATACTATCAATCTTTAGTTATTATCACCCATATGGGCAAGAAGTTCAGCCTGATGTTCTGCAATAAGCGCTCCGGTTAAGTCATCTAGATCGCCATCCATGATATATTCAAGCTTATAAAGAGTAAGATTAATTCGATGATCCGTCATTCGTCCCTGCGGGAAATTATAAGTCCGAATCCGCTCTGACCTATCACCGGAACCAACCAGGCTTTTACGCTCTGCCGCTTCCTTAGCTTGCTGTTCGCGTAACTGAACATCTTTTATCTTAGTTGCCAAGAGCGACATTGCACGTGCTTTATTTTTATGCTGAGATCTATCATCCTGACATTCAACCACAATCCCAGTTGGAAGATGGGTAATCCTGATTGCAGAATCAGTCTTATTTACATGCTGACCACCCGCACCAGAAGCACGGAAAGTATCAATTCTTAAATCAGCTGGGTTAATCTCTACCTCAGCGACCTCATCAGCTTCGGGCATAATCGCAACCGTACAAGCAGAAGTATGAACCCTACCCTGAGATTCTGTAACTGGTACACGTTGTACTCGATGCGCGCCTGATTCAAATTTAAGCCGTGCATAGACACCTGCGCCAATAATCCGGGCAATTATCTCTTTATAGCCTCCCAAATCGGAATCAGTGGCAGAAATAGTTTCAACCTGCCATCCCATCCGTTCTGCATATCTTGAATACATCCGAAATAAATCTGCCGAGAATAATGCTGATTCATCACCACCAGTACCAGCTCTAATTTCAAGATAAATACTTTTGTCATCATTGGCATCTTTAGGCAATAGAAGCTTCTGTAAATCAAGCTCTAATTGCTCAATTCGCTCTTTGGCACTACTAATTTCCGCTTGAGCAAAATCTTTCATTTCCGGATCAGATAATAGCTCTTCGGCAGTTTTCAAATCATCGGTAGATTTCTGATACTCTTTAAATTTATCAACAACTGGCGTTAACTCAGCATATTCTTTATTTAATTTGGTAAATTGCTGCATATCATCAGTTACTTCTGGAGTAGAAAGTAAATCAGATAACTCCTGTTGTCTTTTGGTCAAAATACTTAATTTATCAATTACACTTTGCTTCATATCAATTAATTAGCCTCTAATCCATATAGATAATTTACCAAATCAATCAAATTATCTTGTAGCTGTTCATTGCTGCTACATAATTTTACTGTTGGCATGTGTAGTAAGCGGTTAGTTAGCTGAATCGATAACTGGCGCATTACATCATTTGGTGATTCACCATTTAATAACTGTTTTTCTGCAGCAGCAAGGCTTTCTCTACGAATGGAATCACTATCATCACGTAGTCTTTTAATTAAAGGCGATAAGCCCCGCTTACGTTGCCATGCTCGGTAATCATCAAGTTTACCAGAGATTATTTCTTCTGCCGCAGCCGCAGCCAGCTTGCGTTTCTCAATACCAACATCAACCAATGCCGCAATATCATCTACTGTTACTAATTGTATATTCTGATGGTTTTTTAAATTCTTATCAGCAACAAGTGGCATTGATAAATCAATAATCAGCTTTGGAATATTATTTTCAATTTCAGTAAGTAAAATATTTTCGTTTATGAGTAGATGATTACTTGAGCAGCATAATACCAAAACGGCATAATCGCTCACGATTTCTGGTAACCGATTAAGATCAACGGCATTAGCATTAATCTTTACAGCAAGAGTCTCAGCATTAGCTAGAGTTCGGTTGACTACAGTCACTTGCCCCAGATTAAGATAATTGAAATGCGGTGCAATCTGTTGCATCATCTGCCCTGCTCCGACAAATAACACTTTGGAGTTGGGAAGCTTATTAAGAGCACTTTCAACTAAATTAGCAACAGCATGTCCCATCGAAATAGCCACATTATTGATTGAAGTATGGTAGCGCACTTCTTTCTCAATTGCTAATGCCATCTGAAATAAACCAGACAACTGACTACCAAGTGAGTCACTCTCAAGAGCAAGATCCATTGCCCCCTTTATCTGGGCAACAATTTCACTTTCGCCAAGCACCATCGAATCAAGCCCGGAAATCACGCGAAACAAGTGATGGGCACATTCTTCACCGTGCAAAATATAACTATGATTCCTAACTGTACGCGGACATACACTATGCATATCACATAAGGAATTAATCACAAAATCAATATCTTTTGCAGTACAATATAACTCGGTCCGATTACATGTCGATAACAGCAAAGCCTCATTTACAATGCCGGATTTTTTTAATCGTTTAAGAACATGGCTAACTTCTTCGCTAGCAAACGCCAAGCGATCCCGTAATTCAAAATCTGCTGTTTGATAATTAAGTCCAAAGACTACTGGTTGTAACATAAATATTTTCTATGTAATTTAATTTTTAATATTTTGATTAATCTGTTTAACAAAATCTGGGTTTATTGAACCACTTAAATAGCGCAACTGCACCCGAGCCATCAGATATTGATAACGCGATTGCTGATAAGTCTGGAAAGTCTGATAATAGTTTTTCTGGGAATTTACCAAATCGACACTATTTCGAACTCCAACCTGATAACCAAGCTGATCAGAGTCCAACTTAGTTTTTGCTGACTTCAATGCTGTCTGCTGGGCTTTAACAATACTTACGCCATTTTGTACTTGCCAGAATGTGTTACGAGTATTCTGATCAGTTTGCCGTTCTACGCTAACCATTTGCTGTTTTGCAGCAACAAGATTGGCACGAGCCTGACGCACTTGGGCATTAACCCCGCCACCCTGATATACAGGCACATTTAACTGAGCACCAACACCACCAACAGAGTAACTAGATAATGGTGTACCAGGAACATTACTGCCATCATTACTGGTATTTAGAGTACTACTATCAAGATTTCCAGTTCCCTGGTACTGATAATTACCAACAACATTAACCGTCGGTAAATGTCCAGAGATAGCAATATTTACATCTTCATCAGCCATGGCAACTTGCTTATCCGCTACGCGTACATTTAGATTGCCAGATTCAGCCATTACCGACCAACTATCAGCATTAGCTGGTTTTGGGCTTTCGAGATTAATTGAATCTTTAATTGGCTGAATTTTCTCAGGATCAAGACCGGTTAAATTTCTGAAAATATTTTTCTTATTAATAAGCTCATTAGTTGCCTGAATTTCCTGTGCAGCAGAAGAGTCGTAACCTGCCTGTGCATCATTAACATCAGCAATAGTAACACTCCCCACTTCAAAAGCTCTTTTTGCCTGATTCATCTGCTTTTCTAGGGCTTCTTTAGTTTTTTGAATTGCAGTTAGTGTATCTTTGGCATACAAAACATCAAAATATGCCTGCGAAACTGTTACTAGCAACTGTTGTTTAGCATTCTCAAGCTGAAGCTCAGTTACCATTCCAGCATATTTACCCTTACTATAAGAAGAAAATTTGCTAAAATCAAATACAACCTGTGTAAGACTTGCACTGACAAGTCCCTGATTATATAAGGCATAATTGCCACTTTGATTGAAGTAATTTTCGCTTAAAGTCCCGGTAGCATTGATCTGTGGCAATAGCTTTGCCATAGCAATATTTTTTTGCTCCTGCCCCGCGTCATTACTGGCAATAGTTTTCAAATAATCTGCATTATAAGTTAACGCTTCCTGATAGGCAAAGGCAAGATCAAAAGCACTAACTTTATAACAAAGAACTGGGAGCAGTGCTATTAGTAGTTTCTTTTTCATTCAAATTTCCCCATCGGTGACACTTCACTAATCTTATATGTCCACGCGTATAGAGCAGGTAAAAAAATTAGAGTTAGTAAAGTTGCAATAAATAACCCTCCCATCATGGCAACAGCCATTGGTCCCCAAAATACGCTTTTAACCAGAGGAATCATTCCAAGAATTGCTGCGGCTGCAGTTAAAACAATTGGGCGGAATCTGCGAAGAACCGACATTTTTATTGCCTCAAGCGGAGTCTCGCCTGATTTTATGTCTGATTCAATTTGATCAATCAAAATAACAGAATTTCGCATAATAATTCCAAATAATGCGATTACACCCAATGTCGCAACAAAACCAAACGGACGATCAAGTAATATCAATGACAGAGTCACGCCAATCATTCCAAGCGGAGCTGTAGCAACAACAAGCATAGTCCGCTTAAAGCTGTTTAATTGTAGCATCAATAAAGTAAGAACCACAAGCGCCATAATTGGGTACATTTTGACTATCGGTCCATTAGCTTTAGCAGATGATTCAAGACTACCACCAATTTGGATATGGTAACCAAGAGGTAAAGTTTTTTCAAGCTCTTGTAATTTTGGATAAATCTGTAAAGCGACATCATTTCCTTCGGCACCATCAACAACATCTGCCCTAACGGTTACAGTTGGTACCCGATTGCGACGAAATTTCTTACCAGCTTCAGAAAAAAATTCGACTTTAGCTATTTGTCCCACTGGAACAAAAAAGTTATTTGCAGTCTGAATCATCATATTGGTAAGATTATTTACTTGCACCCGCTCGGTTTTATCCAGTTGAGCTATTAATGGGATCGTCTCATCTTTTTCAAAGTAATAGGTCATCGTAGAGCCAGATAATAGCATATTAATTTGCTGCTCAAGATCCGTTGAGGATATTCCTACCTGTTGCGCTTTACTCTGATTTACAACCACGCGCATTGAACGTAGATCCTCACCCCAGTCAACATTAACCCCAAGAGTGTTAGGATTCGCACGCATAATGCTTTCTACCTGTTCAGTAATTTGCATAACACGCTGTGAGTCTGGCCCAGAAACCCGGAATTGAACAGGATAGCCGACTGGAGCGCCCATTTCTAAGAGGTTTACCCGTCCACGAATATCAGGGAATTCATGTTTAAGTATGCCTTGAAGCTTTGCGCGTACCTTATCGCGCTCTTCTTCACCACCCTTAGTCATAACCAGTAATTGAGCAAAATTTGCATTTTGCTGCTGAACATCAAGGGATAGATAAAAACGAGGAATTCCCTGCCCAATAAAGGTAGTAACAGAAGAAACACCGCTTTCTTTCATCACAATTTTTTCTAATCGAATTGCCTGTGATTCAGCATTATAAATGGATGCTGATTGTGGCAACCACATATCAACAGTTAATTCTGGGCGATCAGAAGAAGGAAAGAACTGCTGGGCAACAAATAATTTAAACATAAAGAGTGCAAAAACAAATATACCAACAGTACCGATGACGACAATTTTTTTATGATTAATTACATTATTTAACAAATTTTTGAATTTATTATAAAATGGAGTCGCATACATATCACCGCCATGATGCTGCTCGCCCTTTTGCTTCAGCTTCTCTGCGGGCAAAAGATGAAAGCCCAAATACGGAGTAAAGATTACTGCCACCACCCATGAAACTACCAAGGAAATTCCCGTAACCGCAAACAAAGAGAAGACATATTCTCCAGTAGTTGAATCATTTAACCCAACGGGCAGGAATCCTGCTACTGTAATCAAAGTTCCCGACAGCATTGGAAAGGCAGTCGAGGTATAGGCAAAGGTAGCAGCCTGAAATTTATCATATCCTTCTTCAAGCTTCAAAACCATCATTTCTACAGCAATGATAGCATCATCAACCAATAGTCCCAGTGCAATAATAAGAGCACCAAGGGAAACCCGCTGTAAAGCAATTCCGTATATTTTCATTATCAAAAAAGTAACCGATAATACCAAAGGAATTGAGATCGCAACAACAATACCAGTTCTAAAACCAAGACTGATAAAGCTCACAATCAAGACTATCGCAATAGCTTCAAAAAGAGCTTCAACAAATTCATTTACCGCTTCTCTGACCACGTGAGGCTGATCACTTACAACTGCCTCGCTAACACCCACCGGAAGCTTACTTTTTATTTCCTTATAGCGAGCCTCAACCTCTTCACCAGTCCGTATCACATCCGCATTTTTATTTGGTACTACCCCCAGAAGGATAACTTGTTTACCATTATTTCTCACAAGAGTTTCTGGAGGGTCCTGAAACTCTCTTTTGACATCTGATATATCCCCAAGACGGAAAATTTTACCATTGACGGCAACGGGGAGCCCTTTCACATCTTCAAGCGTTGCAAAATTACCCGTAACCCGGACAGGAATATCATCGCCTTTAGTAGTGAAACTACCAGATGCATTAACGGCATTTTGTGACTGAATCGCAGTTAAAACCTGTTGTAAGCTGACCCCTAGTGAGGAAAGACGGCTACTCGAAAGGTTAACCGTGATCTGTTCAGTTTGATTACCAATCAGATCAACTTTCATGACACCACCAATAGTCAGAAACTCACGCTTTACATCTTCAATGATACGGCGTAATTCTTCATAATTGTAATCATTAGCACTAAACGCATAGATATTACTATAGGTATCGCCATATTCATCATTGAAAAATGGTCCTTGTATTCCAGAGGGCAACGTTGCCTTTATATCACTTATCTTTTTACGAACCTGATACCAAGAGTCGGTAACATCTTGTCCACGAATTGTATCACCAAGATTCACAGTAATTATTGCCGCTCCGGGAGTAATCTGTGAAGAAATATAATCAAGTGTAGACAATTCAAGTAATTTTTTCTCAATCTTATCAACCACCTGCTCTTCCATTTGAGCTTCAGTTGCCCCAGGCCACTTGACCGATACCAGCATTGCCTTGATAGTAAAATCAGGATCTTCTTTCTGATTCAGCTCGGTATAACTAAGAATGCCCATTACAAATAATATGACCAAAAAATATTTGACTAATGGCTGATTTTTTAATGCCCATTCAGATAGATTAAAATCTTTAAGCGACATGCAGAGATGACCTTTTAAGTATATTGTCGATAAAGTCCTTATTATAACAGATCTACCCCACGAGAAACATGCAACATTTTTACCTAAGCCATACAACAAATAATGTATAATAATAGTGTACTTATGTTCGTCAACTAGATATGAATTTACGTTAAAAGAGTCGGTATTGTTATCAACAGTTAAAGCAATATCGGGTCAAGCGCACTAAAAATCTAATTGACTTGAGCAGATAAATTCGACTATATAGAAACAAGGCTTGATAAATTTGATGAGAAAATTAGTATTCAGTTTAATGATAATCAGCAGTAGCACCTTCGCCTCCAGCACACAATGGCTAAATGCCAGTCAGTACTATTCAAAAAACAGCACCAGCAATCTGGCTTACCTGAAACAAACTAATCCTAATGATATAATAATAGGCTACTTCAATGCTGCGGCAAATCTGGCTTCAAACAATCCAGAACCAGCGGTTAATCTAGTCAACAAATACGGAGATGATAATTATTTTAGTGTAGATTTAATGCACCAACTCCTCACCTACTTTTTTAATAATCAAAGCTGGAAACAATACATCGCCGTCTATGATAATTTACCAACCAAGCAGGCTTCAGTTAATGAAACTTGTGGCTATGACACGGCAAATTTTGCTTTATCCAACGGAGTAACAGATAAAAGTAATTATAAATGGCTAACTAGTAATAAAATGCCTCTTTGGTGTGTATCACTAGTTGCATCAAGACTAAATGATGGCAGCCTTAGTAAAAGTTATTTACAGCCTTTTCTCTATAACCTCGTAAGTAATGGTCAAACCGCACAGTTCAATCAATTGGCAACGACCTTCAATTATGCCAAAGTTAATTTCTCCTCGAGTATCCCCGCTTCCAGCTTGAGTAACCGCTACCAGATAGTATATAGAATTACCAATCTAGCTATAAAAGATCCAGACCGGGCATATACTGAATTAGCTAATTCAGGTGCAGACAAATTTACCAGACAGTATTTATTTAATCAAATTGCGGCCAACTTGGCAGCAAAACAGATGTTCAGTTTAGCAAAAAAAGCCATCGACAATGGAAGTAATGATTACTTATCCGATGATGATTATGAGTGGCGCGTACGGACATATCTTGCGAGTAGCAGCTGGCAGGATGTCCTTGACACCATAGATTCGATGCCAACAAAGTTACAAGAAAAATCAACTTGGCGATACTGGAAAGCATACTCACTAAGTAGCTTAGGGGATAAAAATGCCGCCAAAGAAGAACTTCAGAAAATTCCTAGTGATTATAGCTATTACTCACTACTTGCTCAATCTGAATTACATAAGTCACCAGACATAACAGCTAACCCACCCAGTGGCAAATTATCGAGCATTGACTATGCTGAGGATGCAAGTATAAGTTTTAATTTATACACAATTGGCAAAAAGAATGGAAATGCTTACTTAGTGAGACTTGCAACTCAAAGTCTTTATTATATAATTGGCAAATCCAATGAACGTGATATCGGTATTATTAGTAAAACTGCATTAGATATGGGTTGGAATGAAATGGGTATCTATGCAGGGAATAAATGTGGCTCAAAATATGCCAGTCTGAGTTTCCCGATTCTCTTTAGCCAACAGTATAAACGCTATAGCCAATCATACAATATTAGCATGAGCTACCCAATGGCAGTTACTAGACAAGAAAGCCGTTTTAACCCTAACGCCTTAGCCGCTGATGGTGGTGTAGGTTTAATGCAAATCATGCCAGGTACTGCAAGTTATATTGCCAAGAAAACTGGCTCAAGTAACTGTTACAAAAACTATGATTGCAATATAAAATTTGGTTCATGGTATTTAGGACACTTATATGATAAATTTGGCAACAATATTATCTATTCTACTGCGGGATATAATGCAGGTCCGGGACGTGCACACCGCTGGCAACAGGCATTTAATAGTTTAGATAATCGAGTACAGATTGAACTGATTCCATTTAAGATCACTCGAGATTACGTACAGAAAGTTCTCACCAACAAGATTGTTTATGATGCCAGACTAAGTAATAGCAAACAAGTTGATCTGATTGACTATCTAAACCGTATGAATACCAAAGACTCTACCTATATCATCGATGATGATAATAATATCGGTGATGGTTCTGTAGTTCAATAAAGCAATGAAAATTTATAGAGTTGGTGGTTATGTTCGTGATACATTGCTCGGTCTAACCCCAACAGATTGTGATCATGTCGTAGTAGGATCAACACCTGAAGAAATGCTCTTGCAGGGATATGTGCAGGTTGGAAAATCTTTCCCGGTTTTCCTCCACCCAAAAACGCATGAAGAATACGCACTTGCCCGAAGTGAAATAAAAATTGGGAATAAGCATCAGGACTTTGCCATTAATGCCCACCCAAAGATTACACTAGAAGAAGATTTATCGCGTAGAGATCTTACAATTAATGCAATTGCCGAGGATTCAGCGGGAAACCTGATAGACCCGTATAACGGAATTAAAGATCTTCGGGAAGGTATTCTCAGACATATTTCTCCAGCATTTAAAGATGACCCGCTGCGAATTCTAAGAGTTGCCCGATTTTCTGCAACACTTGGTTTTTATGTAGCACCAGAAACAATGTTATTATTGAAAGAAATGGCTAATCAAAAAGCAGGGTTGCATGTCAGCCGGGAAAGAATAGTGCGCGAGCTTGAATTAGCATGTGCTGGCAAATTCTCAAACAATTTCTTCAGTATCTTATCTGAAAGTGGCAATTTGGAGGTTTTTTTTCCAAATCTGTTATTAATACCAACTTCGTTCGGACTTGATAAACTAACTTATTTTTTGCATAAAGCTACAACAACACTGCAAAAATATACAAGCTTAGCAATACTGTGCGCAAGAGCTCACGAAAAAATAAGATTAATGACTTTGAATAAAAGCCAGATTAATTATATCCACTATACTCAGTATATCTATGACAATCTCACCATCAATCCAGACTGTCACAAAATTTTAGAGCTATTAAAAAGAGTCCGAGCCTTACGCAACTTGGAAGAGTTTAGAAAAATTGTCAATAATTTAGAATGGTATCTAAGTACAGACCATACAGAAGAATGGAAAATACTTGAATTAAAGATACTATTAGCTTCTGCGAAGGAGTTAAGCCATATTCCAAAACAACTAACAAATAGCAAAATAGCAAACCATGATATAATTGAGCGCATTTATAAATGGCAATTAGAAACAATTAATAATGTCAAGGCAAGCATATGTTAAGCACTCAATATATAGACCACATTAATACGCTTCTTGAGATTTTTCTGATTTGCGGAGTTACCGCCTGTTCCATCAGCGGCGCACTGCGCGCAATAGACTCAAGAATGGATATTACCGGAGCACTATTACTGGCTTTTGTAATTTCCAATGCCGGTGGAACATTTCGGGATCTTATTTTAAATGCTCCAGTATTTTGGATAAAAAGTCATTTTTACATCTGGCTAAGTATTGCGATTGGAGCTGCAACGTTCATTCTCTGTTCCTTTAATACTAGGCTGTTAACCAGCCGAACCTTAAATAAACTGGTTCTTATCACTGATGCCATCGGATTAGGGGTGTTCTGTCTTGCTGGAATTGAAAAATCTTTTCTAATGGGACAAAATTTCTCAATTGCTATCATAATGGGTATATGGACAGCTGTTGGAGGTGGAATCATTGCCGATGTAATTGCTAACCGGGTTCCGTTAGTATTCTCCAGTGAGTTGTATATTACAGTGTCACTACTTGGAGGAATTCTTTATATAGCTTTAGGCAGTATGATGCTTCATGCTCTGGCAGCATTTATTGCGGTATTATTTATGGTTGCATTAAGAATACTAAGTGTAAAATATGGCTGGAAACTACCTATAATTAAAACCTGAGCTAAATTTTCATTAAAAGCACAAATAATAAAAAATTTATAAAAGCAGCTGATTTACATAAAAAATTTGGATTCTATAGCTTTTTGTCGCAGTATTTTTAGCATTTCATAACAGCAACTTATGAAAATCTTGTTTTTTTTTAGCAAATTCAATTTGACAGAGCCTACAGGCTTTGGTATAACTATGTCTGTATATGTTTTTAATTAATTTTTTGGAGCATTTTATGAACAAGGCAGAACTAATTGAAGCGATAGCAAAAAAAGCAGACATTTCTAAAGTAAAAGCTGGTGAAGCTATTGATGCTTTTGTAGATAGTGTAACTGCAGCACTAAAATCTGGTGATACAGTAACTCTAGTTGGTTTTGGTTCATTCTCTACTGCTGCTCGTGCTGCTCGTGTTGGTCGCAACCCTAAAACAGGTAAAGAGATCAAGATTGCAGCAACGGTTACTCCTAAGTTTAAACCAGGTAAATCTTTGAAAGAAGCTGTTGCATCTGGGAAAAAGAAATAATTTAAAATTTCTTTTGTAAAGATGCTATTTTTAGCATCTTTTTTTATTTCAAAATAGATATTAACGCAATATGGTAAGGGTCAATGAAACAAATTTATACAATATCTATTCTTATTAGCCTAATGCTGGGCTTAAGTAGTTGTGCAACCAAATCTAGCAGTAAATCATATAAAGGGAAAAAAAGTAGTGTCCCTAAAGTACCAGCCAAGCAAATTCCAGGTGGAACTACAGATAATTGGCGATATTTGGGAACTAGTCAAGATGGTCAAATTGCAGTCGAAGTTAGTGAATCCAGCATTACCAAAACTGATAATAAAGTAAAATTTCAGGATCGTAAAACGATTACGAACAGCCCCCCTAAAACATCAAGTGGCGCACTTGGTAATTATAAATACAGTCTATCATGGTGGAATATGGACTGTGCAACAAAACAATACTATATTGCAAATACTGCCATTTATGATGATTTTGGCAAATTAATTAAAATTTATAGTTTTAATAGCACGCAACCAATAAATATTAGTAGTGGTTCAATTGCAGAACTACAATATAATTATGTTTGTCAGGATAAAAATCGGCAAATCGGCTATTGATAATTCTATTCAACCGGAAAATTAAAAAAAGTCTCGGGATATGGCTCTTCACGCAAGGTAAAATGCCACCATTCACTATCCAGATGGCGAAAACCAGCTTCATTCATTAAGCTCTTTAGTAACAAGCGGTTAGCGCGTGCTTGTGGTGATATAGCAAGGTAATCCGGATGTGATGCAGGGCTAAAACAGTCAAACCCAGTGCCAAAATCAAGACTATTATCAGCAGGTCGCTGCTTTATGTTCAAATTACAATTACTTAATTTATTATTAGTCGGATAAGGAGGTATTATGCTATTTAATGGAACAATAGTAAGATCTAGCGTACTCCCCCTGCTATGCCCAGATTGATAGGCAATATAGTTTCCACGAAAAAGATTTTTCTTATCAACCGCAGGATAAAATACCTGTTTCATTTTTGTATCACCAATTGACTCTGCCCAAACAACAAAGCTATCTACTGCATTTTGCGGGCGATAACAGTCATAAACCTTAAAAGTTAATCCTAATTGAACCAACTTATCTTCAGCCTTTTTCAATGCTAATGCAGCTTTCCGAGTCAAAAGACATACTGGCTTCTTATAATCAACAATAGGCTTACCAACAAAATTATAACTACCAAAATAACGCATGTCTACCTGAATCTCAGGAATAACATCCTTTACATTGATCATATCACTAGGACGTTTATCCACTATTGAAATATAAGCATCATCCTCTGCATAAATATTATAACTAGTACACAATAAGAATAGAAATAAACATCTTCTGCTTAATTTATTGTTCAATTAATGCTGCCCCCTAAAAAAAACCATCTACAAAAATTTTACCATATAATACTTGCCATTTATAACTAAACATTCTCCCGATATTCAGCAGATATGAGTAAATACTTTCTCATACAATCATCAATAAACTCCCTGAATTTTATAAATCTCGCATCACTATCTTCAATGTTTTTAAGTAAATAAAAATTAATATAACCAAAATAATATTCTGGTAGAATCCGAATGAATTCACCACAATCTAGTTCACTTTTTATATACTCTTCTGGCATGGCAGCAATATAATCTCCATTTTTTATAATTATCTTGGCATGCATATAATTACTAAGGTGAATATTACTTTTAATCTTAATATTTCCTATTTTAATATTATCAGACTCTCTAAACATCGATAACTCATTAAACATGGTATTACTTGCCACTGACTGACAAAGAAAATTATGTTTATCAACACTGGTAAAATCGGATAGCAGCCCGAAATTATCTATATACTTACGGGAACAGCACAAAATAATTTTAACTTTATGAATAATTCTCAATTTCTGAGTTTGTTGTCGTGGAACATGCGAGGTTATTACAATATCATAATTTTCTTTTAACATATTAACTTCATTATGATGAAAATGAAGTTTTAACCTAAGCTTGGGATTTTTCCGAGCAAATTCACTAATATGTGGACTAATTGCATAACGGGAAAATGTTATTGGTAACGCAACATGAAGTTTACCCTGAATAGTTTCATCAGCATTATTTAGAAACCCCAATAAGCGACTAACTTCGCCATTATAACCCTTGAAAAGACTATATAACTTTTCACCATGTTCAGTCAGTTCAAATTGACGAACATTTCTTTTAATGAGGATTAAACCTAGCTTCTTCTCAATTTGCTGAATTTTACGACTAACAGTGGATTGATTGATATCCAAATGTCGAGCAACTTCGGTAAAACCACCACGATTTACCAAATCTATAAAAATCAGGATTTCATCATACATATAACCACTTTCTTTCCCTACTTATGCAAAATTTGATTCAATTTTAGTCAATAGAGTTCTTTCATAACCCATTATTTCATTCTTAGACTAGGGGATAAGGACTTTGAGAAACGGAGTGTACACGTACGTAAGTACATGAGTATCGCAGAAGTCTTTATGACAACGTATAAGAGTTAAAGAAGCAGGTTAGGAAAGAGGTCTAATAGTCAATCTATCTAAACACTCTTTAATAAATTGATAAAATAACTGATAACGTCTGTCACTTTCTTTAATATTACTGATTAAATAATAGTCAACATAACCAATATTATAATCAGGCAACAACCGAATTATTTCACCAGTGGCAAGCTCTTCCCGAATAAAATCTTCTGGTAGCCCAGCAATAACAGTACCAGATAACACGAGCATTTTAGCATGCAAAAAATTATTAACCGCTAGCCGCGCTGGCATTGAAACCCTGATTTCATCACCAGTTTTTTCATTATAAATAATTGTCGTTCCCGGTTTAGTATCTTCCTGTAAAATCGGCGTTACAATTATATGCTTGCCTTCATCTATCAACTGATTAGCGGTATTTCGATTTAATGGTTCAAATCCAGATAGAGTTCCGTATTTTTTTATGTACTCTTTAGAACAGCAGATAATACCCTTACTACTATGGATTTTATGTGGTTTTAATGAAACTCCACGCGGAAGAAAAGAGACTATTGCCAAATCAATTGCTTCCTTCACCATATTTATTTCAGAGTAGCGGTAGTAAATATTAAGATTAAATCTAGGATTGTTCCGAATAAACTCGCCAAGATAAGGGGTAATTGCATAACTTGCAAATGCCACTGGCAATACCACATTCAGTGTCCCGGAGACATTTGTCGTTTCCTGGTAAAGTTTGGACAGCAGCTCTTCAACGTATTGTTCCTGCCCCCTAAAATTATCATAAAGAACTTTCCCTTTTGGGGTAAGCTCAAACTGTCTGGTATTTCGTTTGATAAGTATGGTATCTAGTTCTTTCTCTAGTGCTTTTATTCGCCGACTAACCGTAGACTGGTTTATCCCTATATATTTGGCAACCTCCGCAAAACCACCAGAATCAACAAGTTTGACATAAAGAAAAATATCTTCAAGCATATTATTCCAATAAATTATACTTTAACCAATATTAACCACGTAAATGACTTAATAATTCAGCAATCCGGGCTATATCATTAATAGAACCACTACTATCTATAAACTCAAAGTAATCCTCAGCAATTGATGAGAAAATAATGTCCTCACGCAAACCATCTAGCTCAAAATTATTAAAATCAACCAAATATTTAGCTTTTGCAAGTCGCAGGCAATCTTCACGGGTGTTTTTGAGGTTTCCTTTCCTATCAACTTCGCTAATTCTTTTCGCATATTCAGCAATTGCTGACTTATGAATTAATACTGGATATGTCAAACTTCTCAAATAATACTTAATAACCATATCAAAAAGACTTGATGATTCCTGTACATACACAGGAAAGTTACGAATTTCAGCATTATTACGGATCAGCCTGATTATTACACTATCTGGCTTGATTCCAGCGTCAAATTTAACATCACATTGCAACAAAAGACCACAAATTAATGCCCGGATTTTCAACGAATAGCTAACCTCTTCCAGCTTAGTGGGTAATTCCCGATCACTAATCTGCTCAAATCCTGGAGTAATTATTATTGCATTACCTTCGACAAATACCTCATCCTGAAGTATAATGTCAATGGTTTCCTCGCCCTTAGTCACAGGGTACTCAAGATAAAATTTGTTTAAGCTATTTCCGCAATTTGCTTTATATAATTGGTAAATTCTAGCATAATAATCAAACTGTAATTTTCCGATATGATCATATGCAAGAACTCCTTTTGCCTGCAAATATTCAGACAACTCTGATAATGATGCCTTTTGCAAATAACATTCAAAAAATTTAAATATTTCTTTAGCCAGATTACGATCAAAAATAGCGATACTTTCTCTATCCTCCAGCTCAATTTCATTGATGAAAGTATTGATTCCCAATGTCCGATATAAGTTTCGATTGGAATAACAAAAAGTCGCAACCAGATCGACTAATTTTGGCTGGTATAAAATCTGCTTTTGTTCACTAGTAAGACTAATTTGTTGAGTTCCACTAAATTCCCAACGCAAATTTTGTGCTTTTTCTGTAGTAATTCTAGCTAATTTTTGCCAAAATTCCGAATAATTGAAGCTATGGTTATTATAAAACGGATGCAATGAGTGCTGATAAATAATATTTCTGTAATTATACCTAGGCTTCATAGGATCTCCCTCATCCCAGAAATTAGTAAAACTTTGCCCCAAAACATTCATGAATAAACTCAATATCGGTGAGGGCTTAATTTCACTGTTGTCAGTTTCTTTTCGCCCAATATAGCTAATAATCAACCGCTCGCGTGCAGAAAGTATTGTATCCAGAAAAGCTTGCTTATCCTCAATATTATAGTTACGATCAGCAAGATGCCACTCTTTGGCAAGGATACTTAACTGATTAGGTTGATAAATTGCTGGAAATTCACCAAAATTAAGCCCCAACATATAAATTACCCGATGGGGAATATTTCGCATATACTGTAATGAAGCACAGGTAATTTTACTCTCAAAACGGATTTTATTCTTAATTTCAGACATATAATCATCAATTATCTGATTGACAATTAAAAGGTTTATTTTAATCTCTGAATTAATATCCAGTATTGAGCCGATAAATTTATTTAATAATAGTCCTGATTCAGGATTATTTAATAATTGCTCTTGTAATAAAGCAAAAACCTCATGTAGCTCGTCAATTGAAAACTCACGATACAAGTTATGTTCAAGATAAAGGAATTCCCGGATCCTGAATAAAAGATCAATTAACCCAATCAGCTTACTACATAATTCAATTTGCCCACTATCAATATTGTCATAAGGCACCACGACCACTTCTGCAAACCGATAAAGGGGAACATGATTAGCTGAAATCAGCACATCTTCACTAAGACAAGCACCACTAACAATATTTTGCAATAAAGTCTTAAAACTATGTACCGAAAAATTTTGATAACCATAAGGTTCGTAATCTTTTTCATTAAAACCAAAATTAACCCGGTTATCAATAAACCAGCCTTTTATTGTCTCAATATCATCATTATCAAGAAAAAGACTATCCCTTATTTCTGTCTGCATCAATAACTCAAGCAGATAATTAACTGGCAATTGATAAGGCAAATTTAACAGTAACTTCAAGGTTTCAAGAACCTTGTAATCACCTTGCTCACGATGCCCGGTTATATGATATGGAATCTTCAGATGAATGCCAGATGAAGTATAAGCCGTTTCATTATCAAATACTGCTCGAATATATGTAGCATAGTCATCTATATCCGGTGCTGTAATAAGAATATCTTGAGGTATAATTCCGGAACCGTCAGACAGAATATCAGATAGCTCATTAAAAAGAACCTGTACTTCACGCATCCTGTTATGACAGATATTTATCTTAATGCTTGTTTTACCATTAGGGAGATCAGAAACACATTCATCAGATCCAGAAAGTAGTTTGACTGGATCCATATAAAACAGATTATCTTTACTCAAACGATATTCATTTCGTACCCGATACTTTAGATTACGAATGTCATCCTGAATGATCTCAAGCATTGTAGCTGCTTGCTTTTTTTCACTGAATTCAGTATTAAAGCTGTAAACTTCAACATCATTAGCCCGAAGTAATTCAATAAATTCTCGCGACTGCTGCCCAAGATTTGCCAGTAGTGGATTACCATCGAGCAGATATAAATCATCCAGACTCAAATCAGGCTTACGAAGCAATTTCTGCTCAAGGCTTGAGCGAGCTTTTGTAGATAAAAGGTCTCCATAATACTCATACGAGCACGGCTGATAGTACCAGTAAACAGGAATCTTCTGGCTAATTTTGATAATTATTTCAAGCTGCGACGGATATACCGAAGTTAGACCAAACAGATACAGACGTTCTGGTAGTTTGAGAGAATTATCATTTAAATCAAGCTGAATGAAATATTGATAAATATCTATAAATAATTTCCGACTGCCAATAGAATCAGATAAGTGTCTAAATATCTGTTTCTGCCAGTGAGGTAATTTTGCCTTTTCAAGATGAATTAATTCATGTGTTCGTAAATAAAGATACTCGTGAAAAATTTGTTGTAACTGGCTTGCCAACTGGTAAGCCCTGAATTTATTAATCACTCCATCAACTATTATATAATTTTTTAACTCTTCAGATTCTTCTAAATCATCAAAACTGGTATTTAATAAATATTCGTAAATAATAAAGCGCGATTGTCTAAAATCAAATAATTGGGCATCAGGATTATTCTCAAGATAAATATTTTCAAGTACCGTACCAACAAGTACCACAAAATCAAGATTAGCCGAGATTCCATCAGCTTTAGTCACCCGATCACGTAGATATACGGCAAAAGCATGATTGGGTACAATTACTTGTAATTTGCTAAAAATACTACTACGCCTAGACTCACTCAGATGTGCATAAAAAATATCAAATAAGCCCGGAGATATGTTTTCCTCTCCAAGCTGACTACTTTGAAAAAACATTATATTATTAGAAATTTTTTCCATAAAATTTGCCCGAAACGTTGATTTTATTATCAAGTTATCCACCGCTTATTTGTCAAGAAATATTTTAAATTATTTTTTAGCTTGACTTTTTGCAACATATTGTTATATTTAATTTTTTAGCACATTAAAAGTTATCAACAGATCAAACAAAACCTTGTTATAACAAGGAATAGAGCCAAATAAAAAATAATTATCCACAGAGATATCCACAGCTTTTGTGGATAAACAAAAAAAACCGAAGTATCTGGTAACTTAGCTACATTTATACCAAAGGAGTCTGGGAATAAAATTAGTTAATCTTAACTCCACAAATGTTGAAATTATACCAGCTCGACAAAAATTTATAATAACTTGACTAACCTTCAATCTATTATTGAAAGTACATGTCCGACTTAGAGTTGCATTGCCACCAACTTTGATTTCATCATATAATGCCATCTTGATGAATTTCTAAATGAAAACCCGGATGTCTCGCTTGAATTTTTTTCAGAAAAACTAATGTTGATATGCTTAGTCAAAATCTCGATATCTCAATTAATACTAACATGCCATCATCACAAATAGCAAAAGCTAAATTGATTAAACAACTACAACTCCGACTTTTTGCCAGTAATTAAATATTTATGTTAATCTATTACAAACTATCAAAAATACAAATCTTAATTCGTTTTATAGATGGTATTATACCTATAAGCATAAAGTATGTAAATGGCTAAATACGTATATTATTCATGCATTTTTGTATTACTGACTACTCTAAGTAGATTAATCAATATCAACCCAAGGATTCAATAATTTTACAACAACCATAAACTTTATTTTTAACAAAGAGCATTATGAAAATCTGTTATAATAATATGGATTTAATATTTTCATTTTATTTAATAAAATTAATAAAAACTTATCCCTACCCCCACTTATTTTATTTGCATTTGCCCTAATTGGCTGTAGCCAAGGTGGTACTTCAAATAATACCAACTATTCCAATATTGAATCATTGGAAATAATAACTCCATATATACTACCAAATTCAAATACGAATAATGGCAAAGTTAATGCTGTTGTATTTAATCCAACAAATTATGAAATTACAAATCTTCAATATCATATAGATACAAGTATTGCATCTGGCTCTGAGGCTATTATTGAATCAGACAGCATAAAAAAATGCTCAAGAATACAAGCTTACTCAAGCTGCACACTAACTTTTGAAATTAATAAAGGAAGCACTGCTGGAGCATTTAGCATAAGCGTTAGTAGCGGTCAGTTATCAAGCGCTAAAAAATCAACCACAACAAAAACATCTCTGTTAATTGGTATCCAACCTAGTATTCAGAATTCATATACCGGACCAAATGGAATAACGATTTATTACTACAACAAAATCTTAAATTCAAATAAGTACATTATAGTATCAGGCATTATTGGGTCATTAAATACTGGAATATTAAACCAGATAACTTTAGTTGATAAAAACAATCAACCATTACCAAATCAGTATCCAATTAGTAATAATCTAATCAATCACCAACAGTTACAATTGGGTGATACATTCTCAATTATGATGACACTACCACAGTCAGTGCAAGAATTAGACTTCAATATTCAGACGTCTGAAGTATCAATGACTGGGGAAGTTTCAAATATTCAAACTGGCTCAATCACATATCAGTTAAAAACTGTTACTAATGAAGCAATACTTTTTAGCTACCCCGCTGTTCTAAACCTAACAGAAGAATACCCTTCTCAACCATTAGCATTAGCAAACATAGGAAACCAAGAAGCAACACAACTTGCATTACTTTCAAATAGCCCAAATATTATAATTCAATTCGCTACTGGCAACCTTTTTCCATATGAATATGGCTTGGCACAAATTACACTTACCCCACCAAATACTCCTACAGCAATAACATCTCTAACAACAATTTATAATAATGGACAAAATACTGTTGAAGAAAAAATCCCGGTTACAGAAAATATCACACCAACTCCTACACCAACTCCTACACCAACTCCTACACCAACTCCTACACCAACTCCTACACCAACTCCTACACCAACTCCTACACCAACTCCTACACCAACTCCTACACCAACAGTATCTGCGACTTTATCAAGTAAATCGGATGGAACACCAACAATTAATTCAATATCAAATGCCATAGTATTCTATGCTGTATTTAATTTATCAACCCAAATTGCAATAGGAACACAAACCTATCGGATAAATTCACTACCTAGCAATATGTATTTTATTAATGGTAATAGTTGTCAGCTAAGCTTTGTTTCACCTAGCTGTTATATTGCAATCAACTCCGGCACTGTAGCTGGAGACTATACAATTTCTTTCTCAACAACGGGGGAAGTCTCGCCAACACCAGCTAGTACAGATATTACTGTATTTTTAAATAAAGTTAATGTTCAATCGGCATTCTATCAAACTAGTGCACTTGATACAAACAATGTTCCCTACTGGTGGGGATGGACAATATCAAGCAGTCAAGCAAATCCGGATTTAACACCCGAAGCAGTCGATACAAACATGAAATTTAGTATAATATCATCCCGATATGGTCATATTTGTGGAATAAATTTAATTGATAATCTAACCTATTGTTGGGGAAATGGTAAAGATGGATCGCTTGGATTACCTAACAATAGTAACCTAGCTTTTCCCACTTCACCTGTTCAGGGAAATCATACTTTCACAAATATCTCGGCTGGATACCGCCAATCTTGTGGCATAGATACAAACAATAACGGATGGTGCTGGGGTAAGAATAACTGTGGTCAATTGGGAAATGGTCAAACACCAACTGAAGGACTATATAATTCAATTCCACAGTTAGTGAGTGGGAATCATCAATTTGTTACGGTTTCAGCCGGGCAATACTTTAGTTGCGGAATAGATAACTCAGGCACTGCTTGGTGCTGGGGTGCTCAATATGGCGGTGATCTTGGCAATGGTCAGAATAGTGAGCAATATCTATCATCTCCCCAGCAGGTATTAAGCGGAGCTACAAAATTTCAAATGATTGTAACATCAGGTGCTAGCTCATATGGACCATCTAATCCAAGCTGCGGAAGTGGCCATACATGTGCTATTGATACAACAGGAAAGGCGTGGTGTTGGGGAATAAATTCCACTGGGCAACTTGGTAACAACACACTAAATAATAGCAGTACACCACAGAGTGTCTATTCAACAAGAAAATTTATTGACATTACTGCGGGAAGTAACTATACATGTGCAATATAGATACCACATATCACGCGTGGTGTTGGGGAAGTAATCAGTATGGGCAACTTGGAAATGGAACGCTTTTATCATCAAATATACCTATTGCTGTCGCCGGAGACATTTCTTTTAAAATGATAAGCGCTTCTTCAACAGCTAACACCTGTGGTGTATCAACTGATAATAAAGTATACTGCTGGGGAAATAATGAATATGGACAGCTAGGAATAGATCAAAAGGGAGATTACAAAACAACACCTCAAATTGTCGAAGGTGCAATCAATCAAGATGAAGCAACAACACGATATAAAAATAAAGCCCGTAAATAACAGAAATTTATATTCTGGATATTTGACTTCTATATTTTGAAATACACCAAATAATAAGACACCAAACAACAATAGCAATGCCGATTTGTTCCGAATAAGCATCTAGAAAATCACTGCCTTTGGCAAGAATCTTGCTAATCCCGAAACTGCTAGTAGCCATGAAACTAGCTAACTCAAAGAAACCAACAATAAATGCCAGTATTGCAGTTGAGAAAAGCATAATCCGGTTATAGATTAATAATTTTTGCTGATTAGTATTAAAACTTCCATATAGCTTGGAAATAAAGATACTATCAAATGAATCGGTAAGTATCATGCCACTAGCAAAAGAAATCGGTAGTAACATGATGCTCCAAATAGAAATACCACTTAAAGCTGAGCTAGCTGCAATACCAAGTAAGGCAATCTCGGTAGCAGTATCAAAGCCAAGTCCAAAGAGAAAGCCAACCAAGTACATTTTTAATGGACGATCAACAAGATTTAGAATTTTCCGCGTAAGAAAACTCATTATCCCACCAGCGGGTGGATGATTATGCGAATGACTTGAAGCATGAAATAAAGACCTTAAATTCATGAATCCAGTTAAAAACAGAAAAGTAGCCGAAATAACCGTACCTATTATGCCACCATAATCGCCAATATTTCCCAATGAACCTTTAAATTGAATAACCCCAAGCACTATTAATAAAGTAAGTACAAAAACAATTGTCGAATGCCCAAGAGCAAAAAATAAGCCTGTTGTATAGCTTTTTCGATTCTCTGAATTGAATTTCCGGGTGATATTATCAATTGCGACGATATGATCAGCATCAAATCCATGACGTAACCCAAGGGTAAAAGCAATAAACACCAGTGATAACAGCTTTACATTACCGAGTGTAACGGTTAAATTAAGTAACCATACCGCTAAAGTAATTACACCAAGGAGTAAAAGTAGTTTTTTTGCCGACATTTGTCTGATTCTTTATAAATGAAGCTCTGGATCAACCAAGATTTTTTGAGAAACTTGAGAAACTCCAGTTAGAATAGCTTGGGAAACTTCACTTTCAGGCGAAATTAACGAACCTTCAATTCCCCAAAATTCAACATTATCAATATTAATCCCAAGCTCTTTAGCTAATGCCAATGAAGCCGAAACACCCAGACTATGACTAGATAGCATGCCACTAAAACCGATAATCTCGTTCGCCTGTAATTTATAAATACTACCAGGAATCTTGAGATTCGTTTTAACCATATCAATTAAAATAATTCTTTGATAATCACCAAGTAGCCAGTTTATCAGATTAATTCCGGGACGATCAGCGACTTCAAGGGTCAGAAGATTTTTTGCAACCATTTCTCTGATTGTAGGAACTTGCTCCAATTCCTCCACTACCAGCCAACCAGCCCTATCATCACCAAAGGGTGAACCAATCCCAAGGATTAAAGTTTTTATCATTGGCGCGTAATATTAAGCGTTAAAAAATGAGCAGAGCAAGAAATACACGGATCATAATTCCGGATAACCATTTCGGCATGGAGGCGTAATTCATCATCTGGTTTATCTAAGCCAAATGTCTCCAAGGACGAGCGTAAATTTGCTTCGATACATGGCAAATTCTGCGAAGTTGGTGCAGAAATTCTGATTGCCGTGGCATAACCGCGCTCATCAAGCTGCACATGATCAATCTGGATTCCACGTGGCGCTTCAACAGCACCCCAAGCATTGGCAGCTTTTGGCGTATATTCTAGCGCAGGTTTATCAGTATAGGTATAGTTACGGCAAATTTCAAGCGCGCGTTCAATTGCCCAATAGCCTTCTATCGAGCGAGCAATTATTGAATGAAACATATTGCGGCTTGGCCATTTGATTCCAGTAGCATTTGCCATTTCCTGAATATGTGGAGGCAAACGATCAAAATTAAGGTTAATCCGCGATAAAGGTCCAAACAAAATTGGTTCACCAGCAATTGTTGTTGAATGTAGTGCAGTTGACTGACGAGCATGAAACTCACGAAAATGCTCATCATAATCATTGATATTAAACGTTTCGCCATCACTGGTAATAACTTCTGTTGCGAAAACGGGATACTCGGTCGGATGACGGAGACTAACCATTTTAAATGGAACTTCAGCATCAGGAAACGGCAATTGACTAAACCATTCAACAACATCCTTTGCATCTTTCAATGCAGCTTCGAGCTTCGGAATCAATACCGCAACTTCTTCTTCACGCGGTGCACGATAAAATCCACCAACTTTCATGCCATTTGGATGAACTGAACGCCCACCAAGAAGTTTAAGGATTTCATTTCCCAAATGCTGTAATCGGACACCACGGAGTACCTCATTTGGATAATCTTTTGCCATCTCAATGCCAGAACGATAATTAAGAAAATCAGGTGCAGCCAGTAAATGAGTGTGTAAATAATGTGATTCAATCCATTCACCAAGAAACATCAATAAGCGCATATCATGAATCCACGGTGTCAATTCAACCCCAAATGCAGCTTCATAAGCATTCGAAAATCCAGCCTGATAAGCTAATGGGCAAATTCCGCAAATCCGGGCAACCGCATCAATCACTTCATTTGGTTCACGCCCTTCAAGAAATTTCTCAAAATAACGTGGTGGCTCATAAATCCTCAATTCACACTTGGTGATTTTACCAGCCGTAATTTCCAGATCAAGTGCCCCCTCACCTTCTACCCGGGCAAGAATTGGAACTTCAATTTTGGTAGTGCGATTTTCAACGTTCATAATTTTTTACCTAATCTATGATAATTATTTATATAAAGTATCCACTATAACTGCATCGGAATATGAAGCCATTAACAAGGGGCAAGGTGACGCAGTTATTGCGAGATAGTCCGAGCAACTACTCCATGAAATGTTATTGCTTGACTATTAATATGATGAAATTTATGCTTAATTTGTTCATCACTTAGTCCCATTTCCTTTAATTTGGCTATCATTGCATCCATATTGGCATATTTCGCTGGTCCATAACAACCATAACAACCACGTCCAAGCTTTGGACATATCGCATCACAGCCATCAGCAACCACCGGACCAAGGCACGGTTCATTCTTGGCAACCATCACACAAGTAACTCCAGCATGCTTACAGGTAGTGCAGACTGGATCAACATTTTTTTCTGGTTCAACGCCAAAAAGTATTTGACGAATCGCCCGTAAAATCTGCCCAGTATTAATTGGACAACCCGGTAATTCAAAATCAACCTTAACATAAGCGCTAATTGGTTTGGCGGTTGCTAAATCACCCTCAATAATTACCTCAGTCTCTTCAGGGTAAACATCATGTTGCCAATGGCGTAATTCTTTCTCATCGGTAAAATTGCGTAGAGCTTGTATCCCACCGGTCAAGGCGCAGGCACCAACGGAAAGGACATATTTAGCTTTAGCGCGCACCATTTCAATTCTATGCACATCATGGTGGGTATTTACGCTACCCTCGATTATCGCCAGATCAACTTCAGCAAACTCATCTAGTGGTCCTGCTTCGGCAAAATGAACAATATCAACCATCGTTGCCAATTCAAGTAAAGACACCGCATCATTAATCAATGCTAGCTGACAGCCATCACAAGAGCTAAACTTATGCACTGCTATTTTGGGACGCTTTGCAAAGTTTATTAATTTATCAGGCGTTGACATCTTATAATCCTTTCACGGCAAGGAGTTTTTCACAAGCTGGGTATGGATACACAGCACCATCCTTACAGATAAATTGCGAACCAAGCTGACAATGCCCACAGTGTCCAATTGCGCATTTCATACTCCGCTCAAGACTGACAAATACATTATCCGGCTTAGCGCCAGCTTTGATAAACTCCTTGGCAACCGCCAACATCATTGGCTCTGGACCTACTGTCATTACCACACTATTGGCAAAATCAATATCAAGCTCAGGGATATAGGCTGTCACAAAACCTTTTTTCCATTCCCATTTACCATTATCTACTGGATCTTCGGCGCTTGTTGCCATCATTACTTTGGTATCTGGAGAATTATGCCAGCGTTCATACATATCCTGATAAATTAGCCAATCCTGACTTTTAATTCCATGAATTACCCTTAATTTACCGTATTGATTGCGATTTTGTAAAACTTCCTCGGTTGCTGCCACCAAAGGTGCATTACCAAGCCCGCCAGTCACAATTACCACATCCTTACCCTTAGCCTCAGCCATTGGCCAGCTGGTACCAAATGGTCCGCGGACGCCAACTTTATCGCCAGTTTGAAGTTTCATCATTCCCTTAGTTACTCGTCCAACAACCTGTATTGTATGCTCAAACCGTCCTTTTTGGTGATCGCGGTCATTTACAATCGAAATAGCAACTTCGCCAACACCATAAAAGTAAATCATATTAAACTGTCCGGGACGAAATGAATATTTGCTATCAAGTTCAGGATCAGTAAATTTTAAACGAATAGTAAAAATATCGTGGTGATCTTTTATAAATTCAACAATTTCTGCTTCATGCGGGGTATAGGCATCATTGGTATATAGCATAATCTTCTCTCTTATTTGCAAATCGTGTTGATTTCATCAACCACATCAATTTTAACTGGACACCAAGTTACACAACGCCCACAACCAACACAACCTTTGGTTCTAAATTGGTCACGCCAAGTTGAGAATTTATGGGTTAACCATTGACGATAACGATATTTAGGGTTTTCGCGGTAAGTTTCGCCATGAGTGTAGCTATGATCAATGCTAAAGCATGAATCCCATTCCCGCGTGTGTTCGGTTTCAGTACCCAGTACGTTTGGAATATCTCGTTCAGTATGGCAAAAGCAGGTTGGGCAGGAATTAGTACAACTACCGCATGACAAACAACGGCTGGCAACATCATCCCACGCCTCATGTTCAAGATTTGCCATTAGCTTAGCTTCCACCTCTTTAATTGGCGGCAATTGCTTATGCTGCATTTGTGCGGCATTATCAATTAAATTAAGCGCATGCTCTACTTCTGCACCAGTTGCAGCATCAACTTCAAGATACAATAATAATTCACGACCTTTATCCGAACCAATCTCGGCAACAAATCCAGCATTAATCTCGGTTAATGCCAAATCATACCCCTTATCTGCTCGTGGATAATCACCTAACGCCACACAAAAACAGTTAAAATGTGAAGTACCACAATTCATCGCAATAATAAACTGATTCTCACGCCGTTTACTATAACGAATATCATTATATGAATTATGCTGAAATACCCGATCTTGAATCTCTATTCCACGTAAATCACACGGTCTAACACCAAATACAGCTATTTTTTCGACATCCACAACCGACTCAAAAGCAAGCTTGCCAGAATCATCACGCTTTACTTTCCAAACCGTTTCTTTTGCCTTAAATAGCATGGGCTTAACCGATGCTGTCGGTACAGTAAAGCCAAATGCCTGCGGACTCTCCGTTTTTGTGATTTGATAATGCCCCGGCTTTTGTTCATCAACATAGCCCCATGGCAGATCTTCTGCCTTACTGATTGGCGCATAACTGATACCGCCTTCAAGATGGCGTGGCGCGAGACATTTATAGCCATTTCCCTTGAAGTAGCTAAGTATCTGATCAATTTTGGTATGTGGAATAAAGTAATAATGACTCATGGGATTTTCGCCAAGTAGATTTGATATATCAATATTATATCAAAATAAGCAATTAATAGCTACAATTTTTATAAGGTTATTAACCCACCAAACCAGTAGCCTATTTACTGCATGTTTACGACATTTATAACCTCTATAGATTTAAGGGGGCATACTAGGCTAAACCTAAACTTAACCACCCATATCTATTTGAAGTAAAAATACTTTTTACCACAACGACACCAATAAACCAAATTACTCAAATTAAAGCTAGCCATTCTAGCTAGTTAAAAATAATACTAAAATATTCAGTGGATTACAGTTATTTGCTTCAAAGGTGATTTATAGTCTGCCATCAGAAAGTAATGTTGTCGGGAGTGGGAGGATCATTTGCGATTAGTAATCATTTTGATTTACGAGTAGAAGATACAATTTATGTACCATTTGGTGGCGGAAATCAGAGTGCTGGAGCAACGAATTTGGTACTGGGTGGTGTACAGTACAATTTCTAAATAGCAACATTATAAAAGATTCCTTCATGAGAGCAGGGTGATAGACAAGAAATATCATCCTGTTTATTTTGAGAGATGACCATATTTACTAAAGCAAAACTAAGTATACATGGTAGATAAGAAATAAAAAATATAGAAATAATTGGTATAAGAGGCATGCATGAAAAATCTGACAACAAAGACATTCGTACATGGAAGAAGTCGTAGGATTCAGAATCTGGCATTAGCAGGGATAACCGCAGCGGTATTAAGTGCGTGTGGAGGCGGAAGCGGTGGCTGCTGCACAGTTCCACCTAATGGAAATAGTCAATTAATCTTTGTAGCCCCAAGTATCTTACCTTCATTAGCGAACAAGACAGGTATCAACTACATGGGAGTATATAACCCATCAGATGTAGCGATAAGTGGAATCAAGTATAGTGTTGGGCAGCAGGTAGGCTCAGGAAATAGCATAACCATGGATCAGGCAAGTGCATTAGCCTGTGCAAATATAGCAGCAAAAAGTAGCTGTTACCTGAAATTCTCAGTACCAGAATCAACAATAGCAGGAGGTACGGTAGTAAGTGCAATAGATAGTAATGGAGCCGAAGCAGCAACACCGTTAGCAATTGGAGTGCAACAAGTACCATATAGCGAATCAGCCAATGCAAATGGAGTAGGCTTATATTTCTATCCCAAAGCGCAATATAGCGAAAGCGGAGTACCATTTATCTTGGTAACCGCAGTAGTGCAGTCACCAAATGTAGGGACAATCAATACGATAGAGTTGGTAGATGAAAGTGGGAATGTAATCCCGAACCAGACGGTAACAAGTAATAACGCAGGACCAGGTAGTTCACCGCTACAAATGGGAGATGTAGTAGAGATAGAGTTACCGATTCCGCAGGGAGTGAACCTGACGCAGAATATCAAAGTACGGACATCGTACCAGACATTAGCTACATCAGCGGTAAGTAGCTTAGCCGAGAGACTAAACCTGAAGAGTGAAGCATTAAAAGCTACGACAAATAGCAGTACGAGTACGGCAACGTATACACTGACTACGCAGGGTAATAATATCAATCTGCAATTAACCCCCAATCAGGTATATCTGACACAGAAAGATTCAATCCAGTATGGTTACTTATACAATATAGGAGATTTGACAGCATCGCAGATAACGGTAACGAGCAGCAGTCCGAATGTGAAAATAACAGTAGCAGATGAGATATTAAATGGACAGCGAGTAATCAAGGTAACGTATGAGTTGATTAATACAAGTGTAGCACCGACAACAAACTTAGTAACGGTAACTGCCCAAAACCCATCTGGACAGACAGAGACAAGTACAGGGGGTACAAGTCAGAATGTAAATCCAGATGTGGTGCCGACACCAGCACCAAGCCCGACGCCTACACCTACGCCAACCCCGGGTCCAGGCCCATCTCCAGCTCCAACTACCGAAGCTTATGCCTATATTGCTAATAGGGCTAGCCCGGGCGCCTTATATAAATGTAAGCTTGGAACTAATGGTTCATTTGACACTTGTGTAACAACACCACCAAGCGGTGGACCTGCATATCCAACTGGTATAGCCATAGCAGTATCTAATAACCTTTTATACGCCTATATTGCGGCCTATGATGGCGGACCATATCAGTGTACAATTAATAATAATGATGGTTCATTAAATAACTGTAATAGAACTCCATCCAGTGGAGTGTCTAGCTGGAAGCTTTCCGGGATTACTTTTTCAACAGTTGCTAACTACTCCACTACCCCTCCTGTTAATATTCAGTATGCTTATTTAGGAGATGCATTTAATAAGAAGGTTTATAAATGTACCGTGGGAAATAATGGTAATCTAAGTGCTTGTGGAGATACTCCAAGTAGTGACGCACCAGCTAACTGGCAACCAAATGGAATAGCAATTGCTGTTTCAACAAATGGAACAAAATCTGCTTATGTAGCTGGCGGGAATGAAGGTAAATTGTATATTTGTACAGTAGATGAGAATGACAATGCCGATGGTTCGTTAAGCAACTGTCAGGCGACTCCTACAGACAATCCTCCAGTCTGGACACCTTGGAATATTTTTTTTACCACTATTAATAGTATCAATTATGCTTATGTCGCTAGTAGTAATGGTGTCTACCAATGCAGTTTAAATAATGATGGCACTTTTAATATATGTAATATTGCTACTCCTACTAGTGGTGCCATAGCGTGGAGTCCGCAATCTGTTGCTTTTACTTATATTAATGGCATCCAGTATGCTTATGTAGGTAGTAGCACTGGAAAAATGTACCAATGTACATTAAATAGTGATGGCAGTTTTAATGTATGCACTGAAACACCGACAACAGCATCACCTAATTTTTCAGCTCCGGTTGGAATTGCTTTTAGCAATATTGGTAGCAACTGCATGACAGGAAGTAGACTGATTTATGCAGCACATAATGGCGAAATTGGTATAAGTGGGGATCTACTTGGTTATGCCAATACTAATGTGCTTCCTGGTTCCCCATTTACTAGTGCAATAGATGCTGCTGATGCTATTTGTAATACTGATCTTTCGAAACCACAAGATATGAATATTAGTTACAAGGCCATGCTAGTTAATGGTAGCACCCGCACGGCGGTACCTTTAAACAATTGGGTGCTGCAACCAGGGATTGATTATGTAAATGCTGCTTGTGGTGTAATTGGTACGGCAAATTCACAATCTGTTATCCCTTTTGACTGGAGTGCTCCTATAGATAATAGCGGCAATTATTCGTTACGTACCGGATTACAGTCTGATTGGACCACCAGTACAGATATTTGCTCAGGTTGGATAACTGATTCTAATTCTGTAAATAGCATTGTTGGTCATTCTACTGAAATTAATGCAAACGCGATCAATAGTGGTATTGCTAGCTGTAGCAAAAAAACTGCTGGAGGCGGACGTAGATATGGAATATACTGTGTTCAACAATAGCTTAGATTATAATAATTGAAGAACGGATCATTTCTTAGTGAGTAGGCTCTTGAAAAAAAATATAAATATTACACCTGAGTTAACCAATTTTATTACTGGGTTTCGGTTTATTAGTGAAACAATGCATTTCATTGCCTACATTCTAGACAATCATCAGCGTATTATTGCGGTTAGTAATGAATTTACCAGTGAATTCTCAATAACCAATAAAATTTTGCTAATTGGTAAGCTATTGACTGAAACGGATTTACCATTATTACAATTTTATCAAGATAATCATGAAATAATTTCACAACAAAATTTACAGGTACTATCTGATAAAAAGCATCATATATTTTTTGAAATCATGGATATTGATAAATTTAGCCACCTGTATATTACACATAAATATCCAATCATCGTTGATGATGAAAGTATTGGAATTTATGTGTATATGCGCCCATTTTCCCTGCAAAGATACTCTGATTTAGCGTTTTGTTCTTATGCTAAGAAAGAATATTGTATTCGTCCATGGACAGGGAAATATGAGCTAACATCAAAACAATTGCTAGTATTATTTCTTTTTTTAAGAAATTACTCCTATACGGAAATATCATCTTGGCTTAGCGCATTTGGCATGACTATGTCTTCCTCCAGAGTTAATGAGCATCTGGAAAACCTAAAGATCCAATTTGGTGCCAAAAATAAAGCTGAGCTTAAAAAAAAGGCTACATTAGCAGGATTTCCTTCGCTTATGCCAAGAGGATTTCTAAAGTCAGGTTCATACTTAATCGATGACTATCTAATTCTTCTAAAGGGGCATACACAGTATCCAATCGTTAGCCACAGTGTATTAGCAGCTAGGTTATCATTTAACGTTAACTCAATAGCCTCCTATCATCATGACGATAACGAGCTGATAAGCTACATAGATGCATTTATTAACTACTATAAAAATACTGACGATGCAGCATATCTGACTACTTATGATGGCGGAACCGTACTGGCAAAAACTAGCGCCTATGCCAGCATTGAAGATTCATATAATGTATTTATACGGTCAAACCGAAATCATTTTTTAAACACAGAACAAGGTTCTTTCCTTGACATCTTAAAATTAGAAAATGAGTGCAAAATTTTTGTACGGACAGTAATTCAAATCACAACGATAACAAAACAGAAACTCATATTAGTTAATTGTCGTCCATTTCATACTGTAAATATCCCGCGGATAATGGTAAATATTTTCAAAATATTCTCATTTCCTACTACCAAAATAAATCAAAAGTATAAAATTACCGGAAAACAGCACATGGTTTTATTTTTTTATGCCAGAAACTATTCGGCATCTGAAGTTGCTTCAATAATGACAATGCTGGGTCATAAAATGTCACTGACAACTGTTAATGAACATTTAAAGAAAATAAAACTACAATTAGGCATTAGTACCCAGCAACAATTACTTGATGCAGCACTTATAATTGCCTATGACCTGATCCCATCAGGTTTGCTAAATTCTGGTTCGCATCATCTAACTGGAACAAATATTGAAAACTGGATTGTCTAACTTAGCAACTAAATTAAGTGCTAGGAACCTGAGGTGACAAGAAATAACTATAAAAATAGTTGACAGCTAAAACAGCTCTAGAATAAAATAGCTTACGTAAACAAACGTTTTATCAATCAAGATTATGGCAACAAATATTCATTTATCATTTACATTAGCAGATAAGCATAATATCTGCTTTGCCGATTCTTTCCTATCACAAGCATTTCCTCTATCTTGTTGTTGCTGTTGCAACTAATCTAATTACTCATTCATCATTCGATAGCTATTCGTAGCATAAATATTTTTTATCTTAATAACTTAACTTAATCTATACTCAAGGATTGATCATGACTACAGCTACTTTCCGTAACCGTATTTATAATAGTATTACTGAAACCATTGGCGCTACCCCCATAGTTCGCCTACATCAAATTGAAAAAAAATATCAGCTAAAAGCTCAACTACTGGCAAAACTTGAGTTTTTTAATCCGCTAGCATCGGTGAAAGATCGGATTGCTTTAAATATGATTGAGACGGCTGAGAAAGAAAATAAAATTACTCCGAATGAAACATTATTGGTAGAACCAACTTCAGGAAATACTGGAATCGGATTAGCTTTTATTGCTGCAGCTAAAGGTTATCGGCTGATACTTACCATGCCTGAAAGTGTATCGATTGAACGCCGTAAAATGATTTCCCACCTAGGAGCTGAATTAGTTCTAACTCCTGCTGCCGAAGGTATGAGTGGCGCAGTCAGAAGAGCAAAAGAAATAGCCGAAGAGCAAAAAGCTTTCCTAGTTGGACAATTTGATAATCCAGCAAACCCAGCGATACATCGTCAAACAACCGCTGAAGAAATTTGGGCTGATACCAATGGTGGTGCGGATATTCTAATTGCTGGAGTTGGAACGGGTGGCACAATTACTGGTATTTCCCAAGTAATCAAATCAAGAAAACCATCATTTAAAGCGATTGCCGTAGAGCCAAGTGCCAGCCCGGTCTTATCCGGTGGAAAGCCAGCACCACATAAGATACAGGGTATCGGAGCTGGATTCGTTCCATCAATTTTGGATACAAAAATCATTGATGAAATCATTCAGATTAGTAATGAAGATGCATTAGAAAAAGGACGTGAACTTGCACGTGTAGAAGGAATCCCAGGCGGAATTTCATCTGGTGCAGCACTAAAAGCAGCAATAGAAGTTGCTTCTCGTGAAGAAAATGCTGGTAAACAAATTGTCCTGATTATTCCATCATTTGCTGAACGCTATTTATCTACGGCATTATTCATTAACCCGGACGAACAATAATATGCTGGAACTTATCCGCCATTATCAGAAGCAGGATCCAGTACGCCCGTCCGTACTGGAGGTAATTCTGGTTTATCCGGGCTTTCATGCCACTTTATGGCATAGGCTAAATCACTGGTTATGGAAACATAAATTCCGGCTAAGCTCGCGGATTTTTGCCCATCTAGCTCGATTTCTAACCGGGATAGAAATTCATCCGGGGGCAATAATTGGCAAAAATCTATTTATTGATCATGGTATGGGAATTGTTATTGGTGAAACAACTGTGATTGGCAATAATGTGACAATCTTTCATGGCGTAACTCTTGGTGGGCTTGGTATTCCATCTACTGCCAACACCAAGCGTCACCCAACGATTGCGGATAATGTAATTATTGGTGCTGGGGCAAAAATTCTTGGCAATATTAAAATTCACTCCAATGCCAAGATTGGACCAAATAGTATCGTAATGCAAGAAGTAGCTGGAAATGTTACGATTAGTTCGCCGGTTGCTAAAGTTACCAAGTCGGTTGAGGATTGGGTAATTTGATTACTCACCAAATAACATCAAGAGAATTGATGCAATAAGAAGAATACCCATGGTTACATTAAATATCTGCAAATGACGTGTGTTATTCAAATAGCGCCTAACCGCAACGCCACCAATAAGCCAGAAAGCAATGCAAGGAACACCAACTAAAAAATAAATAAGGCTGATAATAATGACTTGTGACACCATCGGTAAATTTATCACCGTGAATGCAGAAACAGCACCGATACCCATAACCCATGCTTTAGGATTTACCCATTGAAATAAAACTGCCTTAAAAAAAGATAACGGACGGCGCGCAGATTTAACTTCTTTTAATGAGCTACTAGAACGGATTATTTGATAAGCAAGATATAACATATAAATTGCCCCGATATACTTGATAACCTGATGTAAAACTGGAAATTTGGCAAATACCCCGGCAAGTCCCATTCCAACCAGAAACACCATTGCCGAAAAACCAAATAAGATACCAAAATAGTGTGGTAACGAACGTTTAACCCCAAAATTAATCCCAGACATCAACATCATCAGATTATTAGGTCCTGGGGTTATCGAACTTGAAACACAAAATAATAATAATGATAAATAATACTCCATCCCTTACCTTTATGTTAGAAATAAAATTATCTTCCACCTGATACATCAATAAATGATCCCGTTGTAAAAGCTGATTTATCCGAAACCAACCAATAAACAGCTTCAGCAACTTCTTCCGGATAGCCACCTCTTTTCATGGGAATCGTTGTACTTAAACGCTCAACCCGCCCCTCTTCACCACCATCGGCATGCATATTGGTATAAATTAGTCCAGGACGAACCGCATTTACACGAATGCCTTTATCAGCAACTTCTTTTGCTAAGCCAGTGGTAAAAGTATCAATAGCACCTTTTGAAGCAGCATAATCAAGATATTCATTGGGGAGCCCCAAATTGCTGCTCTAGAAGAAAGATTAACAATAACACCTCCACTACCACCTGCTAGAGTGGACATCCTTTTTACAGCTTCCCTAGAGCAGATGATTGTACCAGTTACATTGGTTGAAAATATTTTATTTATTCGCTCGCTATCAAGTTGAGAGATTGAACACTGAGTAAATAATATCCCGGCGTTATTAACAAGAACATCAAGATGTCCAAACTCATGATCGATTGATTCAAACATTCGGATTATCTGTTTCTCGTCAGCTACATCCGCTCTAATTGGAATAGCATGACCGCCAAAATCAAGTATCTGCTTAACTACACCTGTAGCCTCATCTGCGCTTTTATTGAAATTTACACATACCCGATAACCATTTTTTGCCAGAAGTATTGCAGTTGCCCTGCCGATTCCTCTACTAGCACCAGTAACTAACGCCACCTTTAACATTTTTCACCTCTTTACCACACCATACAATGATGTAAATTATATCAAAAACTATCCTATCAGCAACAAAAAATAGACTACCTTGTTCACCTAGAATGTCTATCTATAAAAAGTAATTGAATAAATTCTTCAGGCTATCAGTAAATGTAGTTTGATATAATCCCTTATAAATTTTGTTAGTAACAATAATTTTAATAAAATTAAAGCTCTTATCGCTCAAGCATGAATTTAGGGATGCTAAACAATGAAAATCAAATTATTCTCTCTGCTACTTGCAACGATCACGCTCTTTTCATGTAGTTCTGGAAGCTCATCAGCCAATGGTGGAACAAATGGCATATCTGGCGCATGGTTCTATATAGCTGATACACAAGATTACTATAAAATCCCTGATTTCTGGAATCAGATCCCCCTAAATGATGTAAATGTGTTGTATATTGGTCCAGCTGGGATACAAGATAATAATAAATTTGGGCTTTATAATAGTGAATCCACTGGAGCACTATCTAATCGCTTTCAATGGTTGATTGCTAAAGCGAAGGAGGCTAACCCAGCTATAAAGATAATTATTTCACAGTGGTGGGGCAATGGGCAAGGAAAGTGGGGAATGCCACTAGATACGCTAAAGTCAGAAACCGATATTAACGAATATGCTCAATCCGTCGCAAATTTTATTGAATACTATCAAACTTATGAAAATGGAAAATATGCTATTGACGGTTTCGACATTGACTATGAAAGTAATAACGTAATTGAAAGATTCCCCATCTTGGCAAATAGAATACATGAAACCTTACAGCAATTATCAAATAAATATCATAAACAATTCTACTTTACCATTTCACCAGCAGATATTGAATATCTAACGATGCCATCATTAGCCCAAGTAGACTACATTAATATGCAATCTTATGCTGGAGGGCTTGATATTACTCCTGAATCATATTTTGCCCTTGGGGTATCTGCGAATAAGATTTTATATGGAATTTGCCCGGAAACTAATTGTGAGACACCAACTACTGAAGAGGCTCTTGCCACTTATTATCAATATCGCATGGCAGGAATACACTTATGGCGTTTAAATTCTGATAATTACAAATACGAAATAGCTGTACAACAGCAAATTTATACTGCGCTTAACCCCTAAACAATCTTTAATTGCTCATTTCCATACTCTATTTTATAGAACGGAACGATAAATAGCTTGATAATTTAAACCAGTCAGTTACGACTGGTTTAATCATATAAGATCGATTATTCTGACTTAATATTAAGTTTACTTGCTATATTTTTTACTACTTTTTCGACATTTTCCGAAACTACCCCTATTCTGTCAGCTGTACGGCGAACCGCCAAAGTTACCTGATCAAAATCACTGGTAGCAAAGGAGTATTTACTTAACTCATCAAGTGCAGCGTCAGGGTCATAATCAACAACCATTGACTGCATCCGGATTATATTTTTTAGACGATGGTCGTCCCACCTTGGCTCCATTGCCCGAGCTTCATCAAGCAAAATACGAGCGGTATTTTCTGCGAGTGAATTATTTCCATGCAATGATAAAGAAACAAACCTAAATAAAGCCTCAACATTATTACTGATGGGTAAATGCTGTTTAATTTCTGCAATATGCTTAGTATCAAGACGCTTACGATCAAATTGAGTCTTACTTGGAATATAGCGTGGCTCCTTATCATAGGTTCCCCAGAATTTCTGTACCCAAGGATTGGACCAATAATTAAAAAACATTTGCTCCTGAAAATTATCGCGGATATCCTGAAATGATTTGAGATAATCAGTTATCATATTAGCCACTTGCCCCTGTAATTGGATAAATTTATTATCAGTGCTAACTTCACTTCGATTGTTTTGGATATTTATAGCCAATGGCTCAAATACTTTCATCCATGGATTTACTATATCAGAAAATGCAGTATAACTTTGCCTTAGCGGTTTGAAATTTTTAACTATATTAGCGTAGCTATCATTAGCAAACATTTTGAACCATGGCTGAATAAAAGTAGAATACACAAAGCTATTTGCTTCTGAAGCCTTAGCTACTGTAGCAAAGGCTCTATCATCCTCCTTGCTATTATAGCCAAGTTTTTTGATGTCCTCTATCGTTCGCGGCTCATAACGCGACTGTAACGGCTGATTAGACTCTGCGCCTTCTGGAGTCTCAAGAACTAGCTCATATAAACCCGGTGGCAGCATATCAATAGTATCCATATTTTCAACAAACATTTCATCTTCACGTTTGCCAACCTTGGTTGCCGTAAATATTGCCAAATGTCCAACTTTTTTATTAAGGCAGTAAACAATAGTCTTACCTCTAGCCTCGATTTCCTTTTCATCATGATAAAGATCAGCAATCCAGCCAGCCGACTGAGCAGGTGGGCTAATATTATCACCATCTGAGACAAAGGTAATTATTGGCGAAGTTATCATGCGAGGATCAAGACGAATACCATCACTAGTCATCAAATTACCAGTAGTAAGCTCATTACCAACAAATAATTTATCTACTAGCCACTTGATTTCTTCAGTATTAAATTGGATAAAATCACCCCACCACTTTTCAAACTGCAAGTAACGATCGCTTTCCTTATCAATATTCGCAAACAGCTCATATTGCTTAGTCCAAAGAAAATTAGCCGGATTTAGTAAATCAAAATTAAGTACCAGATAGGTACCATCAAATTTACCACCACCAAGATCACCCAGAAGTGAATTTATCCATGAGCCACCAACTAGCCCACCTTTGTAACGCATTGGATAACGCCCACGCTCACCGTTCCAGTAAGAAAGTGGAGAACCCGCAATTAAAATTGGTCCAAAAATTTCTGGATGCTGCATAGCGCTAAACATAGTTAAATAACCAGCAGCACAATTACCCACAGTACACATTTTAGGACTATGTGGATGAAGTTTAGCTACATGTTCATAAAAAGCCAGTTGTCCATGAATTATATCTTCATAAGTCTGTCCTTCAATCGGTTCTGAATTAAAACCAATAAAATAAACCGGATGACCATGTCTCAGCGCATTACCAATTTCGCTATCTTTTTTAAATCCGCCAATACCCGGTCCCTGCCCTGCGCGCGGATCTTGAATCACATACGGACGCAATTTATGATCAGTTTTTACACCTTTAGGCGGCAAGATCTCGGCAAGCCAATAATTGATCGGTCGCTCAAATTTGCTACCATCCATAATGACTTTATGCTCAAAATTAAGCACCGTAGCCGAATTATTCTGCGTCATATCCATCATCTGGTTACCACGTTTACGCATCACATCCATAAATAAAACGGAGCGTTCAAGATAATCTTTCAGATAGTCATTAAACTCTTTAGCTGTTGTAGTTAATGGAAAACCACCATTAAATTGTTGTAACTGGTCTAGCATTGTATCTCCTTCATGCTACTACTTTTATTTCCAAATATATTATGTATTCTGAACTATTTCCAGAGTACTTCTAGCAATCATTAGTTCCTCATTTGTTGGAATGACATATACCTCTACTCTTGAGTTACTAGAACTAATCTTTACTGCTTCACCACCAATAGCTTGATTATTTGCTGACTCATCAAGGCTAATTCCAAGCCATCCCAGTTTTTCACAAATCCGAGTTCTTAATCTGGCATCATTTTCTCCAATACCAGCCGTGAATACCAATACATCCAAACCACCAAGAATAGCCGTATAAGCTCCAAGATACTTTAATAACATATAGTCAAATTTTTCCCGAGCATAAGCGGCAGCTTCTGAATCACTATCTTCGATTATCTGCATGCTTTCAGAAAGATTATCAGAAAGCGCCAGTAAGCCACTTTTTTTGCTAAGCAAAATCTCAAACTCTTGTGGAGTATAAATTTCTTTTTTTAGTAGATACAATAGTGCATCGGCAGGAAAGTCACCACTTCGAGTCGCCATAACCAAACCAGTAATTGCACCAAACTGCATCGTAGTATCGACACTCTTATTATCAAGCATGGCACAAAGACTAGCGCCACCACCAAGATGAGCAACAATCGCTCGTCTCGCTTGTGGCACTAATTTGGCAAGCTGGGTACTAATATAGGCATAGGAAATACCGTGAAATCCCCAATGACGCACACCATGCTTAGTAATTTCTTCTGGTACCGCATAGAATTCTGCAACCTTTGGCATGGTACGATGAAATGAGGTATCAAAACTTGCAGTCTGAATAATATCTGGAAATACCTTAGCCAATGCCCTAGCACCCATCACTTCAAAATGCTGGTGCGTTGGTTCAATTTCCGAAAGCTGTTCTAGATAATCAATAATCTCACCATCAAGCCTCACCGCATCCATAAATCTCTCACCACCCGACACGACACGATGCCCAGCATATTTGACTTCAACATCAGGAAAAAGCTCTTCAAGCTTAGGTATCAGTAATGAAAGCGCCTTTTCATGATTCATGATATCATTGGTAAAGTCTTTTTCTTCTATCACCTTACTTCTGGCATCCTTGATTTTAATATGAGTATTTTGTGGCATTCCAGTATAACTACCATCCGCCAGGATAGCTAAATCACTCCCTTCAACAGTATAAAGAGCAAATTTTAAACTAGTTGACCCCGAATTAATTACAATTACAGCATTTTTCATTAGATAGTCCTTGTTTGATAATGAGCATGAAGCGCGGCCGCAGCAATTGAATTTAACCGAGTTTCCTCATCATCGGAACGACTAGTTACTACTACCGGAATTTTTGCTCCCAAAATCACATCGGCAGCATCAGCCTTCCCCATGAAAATCATTTGTTTATATAATGAATTTGCCGATTGCAAATCAGGAAGAATCAAAATATCAGCATCGCCCATGATTTGGGATTTAAAATGCTTGATTTTGGCTGAAGTTGGATCAACAGCAATATCGAGATCAATTGGACCATCTACGATACAACCAGTTATCTGTCCTCGATCAGCCATCTTAGAAATAATTGCAGCATCTACAGTGGCTGGCATTTTGAGGTTAACTGTTTCAACTGCAGCAATAATTGCAACCTTTGGATTTTCCCACCCTAGTGCATGCGCTAGATCAACTGCATTTTCAAGTATTTGCACTTTCTGCTCTAAAGTCGGAGCAATATTAATCACCATATCCGCAATAAAGATCAATCGGTTATAAGTTGGTAAATGCATAAGACAACTGCTACTAATCAGCTGATGAGTGCGGAGGTTATATTCCGGCTGCATTATTGCATGCATCATTATGTCGGTATGAAGACTGCCTTTTACCAGAAGCTTTACTTCTCCATTTGCAGCTAGGGTTGCTGCTTTGGCTGCCGCCTCAATGTCATCTTTACAATCAATTATTTTAATTCCGCTAATATCAAAACCATACTTCAACGCTGCATCGTTTATCTCTGCGATAGGTCCCACAAGGACTGGTTCTATTACGCCACACTCTCTCGCTTTTAACGCACCACTTAACGCAACATCACTACATGGATAAACCACTGCCGCAGGGATTTTGCCTAAACTATTGCATTTCTTTACTAGAAAATCTAGATTTTTTTCCATTAGTTCTCCACTTAATTTTTGTTACTATTCAATCTAATATTATACTCCTCTTTAATAACCATATGTTAAATAATGATAAACCCGGTCGTAAAAACGACCGGGTTTATTTAATTGTCACATTATTTATTCTAATTGTTACCTTGTTGGGATTTAATCTGTTGCATGTATTGGTTGGTTAGGCTTTCACCAATCTGCTGCTCTGCATTATATTGCTTGATTTGCTGCTTTGATTGATCTGCCATTAGCTCTTCCTGCCCTTGAATATACTGAAATTGCTGTTCCTGCTGACCAGATTGAGCCTGATATTCACCCATTGGCTGTCCATCAGGCATATACATATCATCCCCCATCATGTCATCACCGATATCTTCAGGATTTCCCACATAAACCCCCATCGGAGTATTTCCATACTGATAGCTTGGAGTATACTGTTGTGGTGGACGATCATCCGGACCAGAAAACCATGCACAACCATTTAAAACAAACATTGACAATAATATGATTTTTTTTTGCATTTAATTTCTATTCAAAAATTGGCGTTGGATTTATTGGTTTTCCACTCTTACGCAATTCAAAGTGAAGAAGTGGTTTTTCACTATCAGTTTTTCCAACTTCAGCAATTTTCTGTCCACGTTTAACACTACTACCTTCTTTTACCAAATTAACCTTGTTATGTGAATAGGCAGTTAGAAAATTATCCTGATGTTTGATAATAATCAAATTACCGTACCCTTTTAACCCATTACCACTATAAACCACTTTACCATCATTAGCTGCCAGAATAGCCTGTCCTTCTGGTGCCGATACATCTATACCTTTTAAGGCAGCAGTATAAGCCTGGGTAATCTGACCATTGGTAGGTCTTAACCAATCTACACCAGCAATCACTGCACCAGTACCAGCTGCTACTTTAGCTACTTTTGCAGTAGTTGATTTCATGGGTGAGCTTGCTGTATTTTTCGTTGTATTCTGAACTACAACACCATCGTCATCATCATTAATTTTATTAACTGTTGTTTTGGCTGGTGGAGCAGAAGTAGTAGTCGTAGCTGCCACAGCCGGAGGGGTTGCAGGAGTTGGGTTTAGTGATTTTGGCGCAGTCACATTTACAACTGGCGCTGGAGTTTCTCTGGTAACAGCACACGCTCCCAGAGTCATAACTAAACTTAAAATCAGTAAATTTCTCATTTAATCCCTCTAAATTAATTAGTTAAAGCTTCAATAATCGGCATCTGGCTATAATCTGTTGGTAAAACTTCAAGTGGTGTAATTGAGACTTTTTCCTGTTTTAGATAAACTGCAAGATCTGTACCCAATTCACAGTTTTCTGGTTCACTTGAGTAACCCTGCCAATAAATAATATTACCACGTGGTGTCACCTGTTCCATTAATGGACGATGAAGTGGACGCAACCCAAGTTTAGTAGTTTCATAACCTTTTATCTGCTCATATGCAACATTAGGAATGTTAATATTCCAGACAAAAACTTTTGGTAACTGCTTCAAGTTAGCTTCTACTTTAGCCACCAGCTCACCAACAATTCTAGCAGCAGACTGTAAATGATCAAATTTATTGTGAGTTTCTTTATTTATACCATTGGTCGAAAACGCTAATGCAGGAATACCATGTAAGCTAGCCTCTCTAGCCGCACCGACAGTTCCAGAATAAAGAACATCTTCACCCACATTTTCACCCATATTTACACCTGAGACGACCAAATCCGGATAGTTGTCAGGCGATTTATATACATACTGTAAACCAAGCCGCACACTATCCGCTGGAGTACTAGAAACAAAATAAATTTTTTCTTCAAACTGAGTAATACTAATTGGATTATAAACAGCAATAGACTGCCCAGCACCACTTGAATTGCGTTCCGGTGCAACAATCACAACTTCATGTCCTGCATTCACCAAATTAGCATATACTGCCTTAATGCCAGCCGCTAAATATCCATCATCATTGGTCAAAAGTATCCGCATAATATTCACTATCCTAACTATCAATTATTTTCTATAGTAGCGTTCACTAAATTCAAGCATCCGATCAATAGGCTTTTTAGCTTCTTTCATTAATTCTTCAGATAAATAATCAATTTCTGTACCGCCACGCCCTTCCTGAGCTGCCTTAACTGCTTCTATCGTATTTAACTTCATATATGGGCAAGAATTACACTTACAGCCAGTATAAATTGGTGCCTGACGAATATCTAGATCTGGGCGAGCCTTTTTCATATTATATAAAATACCGTCCTCTGTTGCGACAAAAATCACTGCTGACGAATTACCATTATAATCACGAACCCAATTAAGCATCTGACTAGTAGAGCCAATATAATCAGACTCATGTAGAACAGGCAAAGGGCTTTCGGGGTGCGCGATCAGGTATTTATCACCACTAACCAAAGAAAAGGCTTCATCTAATGCCACCTTATTAAATTTATCATGCACCTCGCAGACGGCATCCCATAAAGGCATGTCATAGCCATATTGAAAATTAAGGAATGCACCCATATTACGGTCTGGTGAATAAATTACTTTCTTACCTTGTTCATAAAGATGAGCTATTATGTCATCGACATTTCTTGAAGTTACAATCCAGTCAGCCAATGCCTTATGTTCTGCAGATGAATTTATATATGCAACGTGGACATAGTCTGAATGCTCTTCACGCCATTTTTTTAAACGGCTGATATCAGTCATGGTCACCAAAGAACAGGTTGAACCCATATCTGGCAATACCACTTTTGCCTGAGGATTAAGTATCTTTGCTGTTTCTGCCATAAAACGCACACCAGCAAACACGATGAGATCAGCTTCGGCATCTCTAGCAAATAGCGATAATTCAAGACTGTCACCAACTTTATCAGCCATTTCCTGTATTTCTGGGGTCGTATAATAATGCGCTAACGTAACTACTTTTGTCATGATAATAATACTCAAAAAATCCTGAATTAATGCCAGATTATATCATACGTTACAAGGTCAGTTTAACATGCAACATCAAGCACTAGCTATAAAACTAAAATCAATTACTAGCTAACTGACTACGCTCAGCATAAAATCTTTGTTCAAATTGGCTAAATTTACCCTCATCAATTGCCTGACGAATTTCCGCCATTAGCTGTAGATAGTAGTGGATATTATGAATAGTATTCAAACGCGAACCAAGTATTTCGCCAATTTTGAATAAATGATGTAAGTATGCTCGTGAAAAATTTTTACAGGTATAACAACTACAAGTTTCATCCAACGGCGCAGTATCATCTTTATATTTGGCATTTTTTATTTTAACATCACCAAATCTAGTAAATAACCAGCCATTACGCGCATTACGGGTTGGCATGACACAATCAAACATATCAATACCATTCTTAACTCCATAGACTAGATCTTCGGGAGTGCCAACACCCATTAGGTAATGCGGCTTATCCTCCGGTAAAATATCCACTAGTTCAGATAACATCCGTTCCATTTCTTCCTTCGGCTCACCAACGGACAAACCACCAATCGCAATCCCATCAAAGCCAATTTGCATTAGCCCATCCAGCGACTGTTTACGCAAATCCATATACATCCCACCCTGTACTATTCCAAATAAAGCGTTCGGATTGTTATACTCATTAAATGCATCTCGTGAGCGCTGTGCCCAGCGTAGAGATAATTCCATTGATTCACGCGCTGTCTTATAATCTGCCGGATAGGGGGTACATTCATCAAAAATCATCACAATATCGGAATTAAGAACTGTCTGAATCTCCATTGATTTTTCAGGCGAGAGAAATAGCTTTGAGCCATCAACTGGGCTTTGAAAATAAACGCCCTCTTCTTTAATCTTGCGTAATTTACCCAAACTAAATACCTGAAAGCCACCGGAGTCAGTCAAAATCGGCTTATCCCAACCATTAAATTTGTGTAAGCCATTAAATTTGCTGATAATATCCAAACCCGGGCGTAACCACAAATGAAAGGTATTACCCAATATAATTTGCGCTTCTGAAGCTTCCAAATCAGTTGGCGCAAGTGCTTTAACTGCACCATAAGTACCTACAGGCATAAAAATCGGGGTTTCAACTACGCCATGATTCAAATGCACCCGCCCACGACGTGCATTTCCATCTTTTTTTAATAATTCAAATTTTAACATTTACTTCTCTTTAATTTTACGTTTTAAGGCAAGATTATAACTTATCCATAGATATCAGTAAAAAGACAATCAACTATAGACAATTGTTATCGTTTTTGGGTATAGATCAAACCAGCAATAGCTAGTATTATTAAAAAAACTGCAAAATAGACGATACCTTGCAAATGCTGTCCAAGAACTATCCCATAAATTACGCCACTGACTGCTGCAACTGCATTTACTAGCGTATATGATACTGCTCCGATTTTGTTAATTATAATAAACAATAAGACATAACCTAAGGTTGATAGCAGTATTTCACATAAAATCAGCAGTGAATTAAAATCATGAATAGTTAACTTATAATAACCCTGATTTATAACCGTAAGCGGGCTAATTATCAGACTAGAAAATAGCAACATCCACATTGCATAACACAAAACTGAACCATTTCCCGGATGAAATTTGGCAATATAAACCGCACTAAAGGCATAACTAAATGGAATTAAAATCGCAATATAAACCCAGACACTGCCTAAATCTACCGTTATAAGTCTTCCAGATGGCATTATGATTATAGCGATACCGAATAAACCAAGCAATACCCAGACAAATTTTATTAATGAAAATTTTTCAGCCTTGAGCGACCATGCCAATATACAGGTAAAAACCGGGGATAAATTTGCGATAACAGTCAATAATCCGGAAGGTATTTTGCTAACTGCATAATAAATCAGTAAATTGGGAAAAACAATACCTGCCAAAGCACATAAAAGAGCGTAAATCATGCCTTGTTTATCAAGCCACAGGTCTTTCCTGAATACCTGAATAATAAGAAGTAATAAAAATGGTCCAAAAGACTGCCAAAAAGCATAACCATACGGTTTAACTCCATGGGTCATGCAATAACCAGCAATCGCGTAACCAGTTGCCCAATCAATACCCAATACAATTAATAATGCCAACGCCATTTTTGATCACCAAATAAATAAAACCTGCTATTAAAGCAGGTTTTCAAATTATGCAAGTTTACCGTGACAGTGCTTATATTTCTGACCACTTCCACATGGGCATGGGGCATTTCTGCTTGGCGGCTGATTTTCCATCGCCGCAAACTGAGTCTGCTCATTAAAATCAAGATGCTGATTGCTAATCGGTCCATCTTCATCAAAATCATCTTCATTCGGAACATCATCCATACTTTGCAACTGAACAGCAAAAAGAACCTTAACCACATCTTGTTTCAGATTATCAAGCATATCTGAGAATAGATTGAATGATTCTTGTTTATATTCCTGCTTCGGATCTTTCTGTGCATAGCCACGAAGACCAATCCCCTGACGAAGGTGTTCGAGCTGAGTTAAATGTTCACGCCAGTAATGATCTAAATGCTGCAATAAAACACCACGTTCAAAGCGTAATACCTGATTATCCAGTATTGATTTGGTTACTTTACCAAACTCAGTCAAAACCTCAACTTGCGTAGCATCGGGGCGAGCATAGGTTTCAGCAAAATTAATTTCACTTACCCCACCATTTTGAGCAATAAAACCATCGATTGCAACAAGATTCCATTGTTCTTTATTCTCTGGTAACATGGCAACTGCAAATTTGACCACTTCCATGCTGATGCTAGTTCTAAAATTATCCAGTTTCTGTTTATACTGATTAAGTGCTGTTTCGATTAGCTCTTCACGCAATAAAGTCTCATCAATATTGGGGTCTGCCTCAACCTTAGTTGCAATTGCAAAAGGAATATGATACTCATCCTTAAGTGCTTTCTCTAGCCCTTTGATGTCCCAAGCATCTTCCATCGATTTTGGCGGAATATATAAATCAAATACTTCACCAAGAACACTTTTAATCATATTGGTAGTCATTGGCGACAAATCATTAGATTCAAGAACTTCATCACGCTGCTGATAAATAACCTTACGCTGGTCATTTGAGACATCATCATAAGTCAATAACTGCTTACGAATATCAAAATTATGACCTTCAACTTTTCGTTGTGCCGATTCAATAGACCGTGATAACAAGCGATGTTCAATCGCTTCACCCGGCTTCATTCCCAGGCGCTGCATCATGCCACGCATACGCTCACCACCAAAGATCCGTAGCAATTGATCTTCAAGGGACAAATAGAAGCGCGAAGCACCAGGATCACCCTGACGACCAGAACGACCACGCAACTGATTATCAATCCGGCGCGACTCATGACGTTCAGTACCGATAATATATAAACCTCCGGCATCAAGCACCTGCTGATTACGCTTCTGCCATTCAGCCATTATTCCATCTATTTTAGCTTGTTTTTGTTCTTCACTTAATGAAGCATCTTCACGGATTTTTTTTATCTCTGGCTTAGGATTACCACCAAGAATAATATCTGTTCCACGTCCAGCCATATTAGTTGCAACGGTAATATTACCTGGGTATCCTGCCTGAATAATAATACCTGCTTCACTAGCATGCTGTTTGGCATTTAGAACAGAATGCTTTAATCCTGCCTTAGCCAACATTTTTGATAAAACTTCAGAGCTTTCAACCGATGTAGTACCAACTAAAGCTGGCTGCCCACGGGCAGAACACTCTTTAAGATCTTCAATAACAGCATTGAATTTATCTTCAGTAGTCATATAGATTTTATCGTTATAATCTTTACGCACCATCTGTTTATTAGTTGGGATCACGACTGTCTCAAGGCTATAAATTTGCTGAAACTCATATGCTTCAGTATCCGCAGTACCAGTCATTCCAGATAGTTTCTTATACATCCGGAAATAGTTCTGGAAAGTAATTGAAGCCATCGTCTGATTTTCACGCTGAATTTCAACGCCTTCTTTAGCTTCTACTGCCTGATGTAAACCATCAGACCAACGACGACCAGACATTAGACGACCAGTAAACTCATCAACAATAACCACTTCACCATCATTAATCACATAGTGTTGATCTTTAAAATAAACATAGTGCGCACGCATTGCCGCAATCAAATGATGCATCAAACTAATATTATGAACATTATAAAGGCTGTCACCTTCCTTGATAAGCCCCATTTCAGACATGATCTGCTCAACCTTGATGTGCCCAGATTCAGATAAGATTACGTTATGATTTTTTTCATCAACCCAAAAATCACCTTCTGTGCTTTCTTCGGTCTCTTGCGCCACAAGCATCTGTGGAATAGCATTAAGCTTCTGATATAATTCATTAGATCCTTCAGCTGGACCAGAAATAATCAATGGTGTCCGAGCTTCATCAATTAATATTGAATCAACTTCATCGACAATCGCAAAAGAAAGCTTGCGCTGAACTTTTTGTCCAGCTTCAAAAACCATATTATCACGTAGGTAATCAAAACCAAATTCATTATTGGTGCCATAAGTAATATCAGCTGCATAAGCTTCGCGCTTAGCTTCCGGTGGCATGTCAGGTAAATTAACACCAACTGTCAATCCAAGAAACTCAAATAACGGACGTACCGTCTCAGCATCACGATTAGCAAGATAATCATTTACCGTAACAACGTGAACTCCATCACCAGAAATTGCATTTAAATATGCTGGCAAAGTTGCTACCAAAGTCTTACCTTCACCGGTACGCATCTCGGCAATTTTATTATCATTTAGAACCATACCACCGATTAGCTGCACATCAAAATGACGCATATTTAAAACGCGCTTACCAGCTTCACGCCCAACGGCAAAAACCTCTGGTAATAATTGCATTAATGTTTGCCCATCTGTATAACGCTGCCTGAACTCTGCAGTTTTTGCACGCAACTCATCATCTGTGAGTTTACTTATTTGCGCCTCAAGCCCATTTATCTGGTTAACAATGCGGTAATACTGCTTTAACAAGCGTTCATTTCTGGTACCGAAGATCTTATAAACAACATTTTTTAGCATAACAACTACTTATTTAGTAAATTTGGATTAACTTTATAGAACTCATGATTTTACCACATCTATCAGGACTGGTAACTATTAAAGAAATTGCCTACATCCCTAGCAACTTCTTGCGGGTTTTGATGAAGAAAAAAGTGTCCACCTGCTGGATACTCAATTAATTTAGAGAAAGGAATATAAGTCGCAAAGAATTGCGCTGCATCACTACTAACAACCAGATCATTCCTAGCTTTCAAGATTAGAGTTGGTAACGTGACATTTGAAAGAGTAGCTGCATCACTTCCTACCCAAGTAGCAACAGAATAATCCTGCAATTCTTTGGCTTCAAAATTAAACCGATAGTGATAATCAGTTATTTCCGCGGCAGCTCCAGTGATTAATTCTTTCAGGTTTTCACTTGGCTTAGCCGAAAAAAACATCGCGTAAAGTTGTAAGCGAAATTCATTAGCAGGTAAATGTTCACTATTCATCAAAAGCTGAATAAATTCTGGGCTAGTATAATTATGATGTGGGACTGTTGCCAGTAAGACAACACCAGAGGCAATATTCGGACGAAGCTTTAATATTGACTGGGTAATAATTCCACCCATAGACCAGCCAAATAATATCGGCTTGATGATAGCCAGTTCATCAATAAAATCAATAACATCTTGTGCCATACCCTGCATTGAGTATTCATTTTTTGACTCAGACAAGCCAATTTTCCGATTATCAACAAGATAAACTGTAAAGTTCTGGGATAACTCATCAATAAAATGACGATTCCAGTGATAAAGAGTCCCCGAATAACCAACTATCAGAATTAGCGGCTGCCCATTCCCAGTTTTACAATATCCAACCTGCCCATTTCTGGTTTTGACAGTCTGATAATCTAAAGCTTCTTGCACGTAATCCACCTTAAAAATGAAATTCTTTTTTGCATATCCTATCTACGTGATTGAGGTTCAATATATAGATAAGGTAGTCCAAAGTCATAAGAACTATAAAATATATTCGTCATTGATCGGCTGTAACGGAGGTGGAATGTAATCTGCACCAATTTCCTGCAATAGATTTATTTCGATATTTCTAGTAATGCTGGAAATCGGCACACCTGAAGAATGATACTCAAAAGGATTCATCAGGCTTAACCCATTTAAATGAATGGTATTAAAAACAAAGCCCATCAACCAGCTTAATATTACCGATTGCCAACCAACCTCACTATTTGTGGACATAGTAATCAAGGCAATAAAAATCCAGATAAAAAGCTTCGTAAAAAAGAGATAACTTATCGGAAAAACCGTATTATTTATTCGTTCAGACTTCCCCATTCCATCACATAAATTCTCAAGCAGGCTGTTTAAGCCAAGGAACTCAAAATCAGTTATTTGCTGCTTATCTCTTAATTGTTTTAGCTCTTCAGACTGTATCCGCAGTAAGGCATTTGGAATATGAGATTTTGACTGTAATTTAACTATATCAGATTTTGGAATATAATCAAGATAGCTTTTATCATCATCAAATCTTCTTAATGAAGCGGTTAATGCGTATAAAAAGCCAATATGACGGTAAACCATTCGCTCAGTAGCTTCCTTATCCTGGTTGTAGGCAAGAAGATTTCTTGCCCATGACCTTGAATCGTTAACTATACCACCCCAGATAGTTCTAGCTTCCCACCAGCGATCATATGCCTGATTATTATTAAAACCGATGAAAAATGCGATAGCTGTACCCATCAGGGCAGGATAGGCAATTGGCAATTTAAAAGATACTAGCACATAAACATCGACCAAATAAGTGATGCTACAGAATATAATCATTAATAAATCAACTTTCCAGGTTATTTTTAAAATCCTGAATAGACTTAAATTTTTTCCAATTAGCATGTTATCTTCACCCTACCAAAGCTATAAATCAAGAATAGATCTCTTTTGTAATCCATTATTTGCAACAGTGTACAAGTTAAATTACGACAATTATCCAATTTCAATCACTAAAGCCAAGTGCCGGAGCAGATTCACCATTAACCATCGCTCCCGGGAAAATTGAATAAACCGTTTTACCATAAAAATAAGGCAAGCCCCAAAGAAATATTGAGTCAGCAAAACTCTCGCAACCAGCACATGGAGCACCAGCATATGGTAACAGGGTATTACCCGCTATTGCATTCCCCAATAAATAGCTGGGTTTGCAAGAGGATAACTTGAATTAACCTGATTACCACCATTATAATTAGAAAATACGGCATTAATCTGCATTGGTGAACTAGGACAATAAAACCCTTCAAATTCTCCAGTACAAAGAGGAAGGCTATTATCTGAAAAGATAATATACGGTGTGCCACTATCAAATGTTCCCTGATAATTTGTATTATTGTAGTTGGTATTAAATAAGCTATCCTTAGTATAAAGAAGATTTACATTTGATGTAACACTATTATTTGATTGAGTATTGATACCAAAAGTAAGCGTACCAGTAAAACTAGTTGCACCATTTGCTGGAATATTAGGAAACTGTAATAGTACCCCATTATTATCAACAGGCATACGAATCACCGGACTAGCAATTAACATAGACTCAGGTAAATTAGTTACAGGGTTACAAGTCCCATTAACACAAGTATAATTTGCATCTGCATCAAAAACGCTATTACGAACACCAATGATTGCATTTTGCCCAGCTGCAATAAAATCAAAATAACTACCAGTTGCATCACAGGATGCAGGGATTCCAACTTGTGGTTGGCTATCATCGATAATCTGAAAAGGTACAGATTTAGCTGTCTCTCCACCCCAAACTACATCAGTCAGATTCATTGAACCAAAATCATATCCCGCTGCATAATTGGCACAAGTATATAAAGGCTGATTATCAAGCGTAAGCTGCGGATACATTGCTGCATTTTTTAATATCGAAGCAGGCACACGCAAGCCATCAGAACCAGTATCTAGAAGAACATGATCAATCGTTTGACAAGTATCTGTACCTGGGACACATAAAGTTACGGTTACAAAGGGACGATTAAGTGGCGCAGACTCATTAACACCAAGATCGACAATAATTGGGGTCTGATTATAGGCTGGTGTATTACCTGATGAAGATGAGCTACTTCCACCATTACAAGCAGAAAGACATAATGTTGTAAGAGATACCAATAAAATAGAATAATTTTTCATTTGGATACCCCTTATTTCAAATCATCTAATGTCAAATTAGCAGGTAATTCTGCCTTCAAAAGTGCATAGCCACTAAATGCACCCACAATACCAGTAACACCAGCATCAAAAATAGTAGTAGTTACTTTGTGCTGGCTTGTTCCCATATAAGCGCTCTTGCTTGTCTGATAAGCTGGGAAATACGCACCATAAAGCTGACGCAGATTAGGAATATGTGAACCATGCCATTTTGTAGCAAAAACATTGCCATTTGCTACATATTGAGTAACAGTTATTCCATCATCGGTAATAAAGCTATATTGATCATAGTTTGCTTGCTGCTTTAACTGTGCTTTACTGACAGTTATAGTTTTCGCCGAAGATAGACTCTGACTACCACTACTTGTAGTATTTAAAACTTGAATATCTTTATTTATTGAATCAGGATTTTCACCCAAAGTAGCATAAGAAAAGCTACTAAGCAAAATACCAGCTAGACCAATTAAATATTTATAGCGCATAAATCATCCCTTTAATATAAACCAGATGAATAATAAAAATCGACGTTCTTACTAACAATATGATAACCAATGCATAAGTCCCTGTGCATTAATCTGATTATCCATTCCAACTGACTGCCGAAACTGTTCCCGATCAAGTATGATACCAAATTTTTGCGCCTTCATCCATAAGTAGTCATCTAGTTTTGCGCAAATTTCTTCGCTAGTCTGAGGTAAGTCGCTACAAGCCTTGGCTATAACTACAAAATCATCAACCATCTTATGTAGAATTTCTGCATATTTCACTACATTTGTAACCCCACCAAAATGAGTAGGATAAAATACATCAACGCCAGAATTTTTGATTAAATTAATCGACTGATGCATTAAATCTGGATCAAAATTGACTGGAGTAGTTGTAGGGAAGATAAAGCGCTCTCCACTAGTATTTATAAGCTCAGGATAACAGACACCAAAAACATCGCCGGTAAATACAGCATTTGCCTTAGTATCAAATATTGCTATATGATGATTAGCATGTCCAGGCGTATGCCGACATATGATTTGACGATTACCAAGCATTATTTCAAAACCATCTGTAGCGACAAGTAGCCTTTCCTGATCAATAGGCTGTAATTTACCGTACATTTTAGCGACAAAGTCTTCACCATAAACACCAATCACACTTTGTTCAAGTACAGCAGGGTTTATCATATGCCTAGCACCGCGCGGATGAACTACCAATTTCGCATGCGGAAATTTTGCCATATACGCACCAGCACCACCAGCATGATCAAGATGAATATGAGTAAGGAAAATATATTTTACTGAGTTTTCATCAAGCCCAATATCAGCTAACATCGACTCTACATAAGGAAGTGAATGCAAATTCGCCGTCTCAACTATTGCCGCCTCATTACCCTCGTGAATCAAATACACGGCGGCAAGATTATCGCGCACATAGTGGGCATCTATCGTATGAATTCCGCTATTATCTCCAAGCATTTTCTCACCATTCATAACATTTAGTTTAATTGATTGAGATTATACCTTATTTTGTTACCGGAATAGTTGCAAGAATGATATGAGAGTGACATTAGATTTCTTTCACAACCCATTATCTGATGCTTAGACTAGAAATAAAAACTAAAAAATGAAATACATACTAAAGAGTCTCAAGGATAATGCTAAATACCATTTCAACATTTATCTATTAGAAATTTATAGTACTGGCGTGTAGGGAAATAATTTAATGGCGGAGTGGACGGGACTCGAACCCGCGACCCCCTGCGTGACAGGCAGGTATTCTAACCAACTGAACTACCACTCCATGTGGTACTTGGTGGGCGCAACAGGATTCGAACCTATGACCTCCTGCTTGTAAGGCAGATGCTCTACCAACTGAGCTATGCGCCCCAAATGGGATAAAAATATAATTGGCGGAGTGGACGGGACTCGAACCCGCGACCCCCTGCGTGACAGGCAGGTATTCTAACCAGCTGAACTACCACTCCGCATGGTGGGCGCAACAGGATTCGAACCTATGACCTCCTGCTTGTAAGGCAGATGCTCTACCAACTGAGCTATGCGCCCCGCGCCTATTTGGCTGCGAGGTAAGTATTATGCCAGCTCCATGCTTAATTTGCAACTCTTTTTTCTATGCGGTGGCATAAATATATAACGTTATTTTTTAATCTTCTGTTATACAATTAATTCTTATCTAAGTAAATATACTCTACCAGATTCGAAATACTTGTAAACGACAAATACATCAACCTACAACCAGTAGGCAAGAAGCTTGCCAACAATCCAGTATGATGAATCTGGTTAAGTATAGTATTATTGATTTATAATTTGACCATTAGTCACTTGACCAATAAGTTTACCCTTATTTTGCAGAATTACTTTGCCCCCCGCCACTGTAAATTGGATATTTCCTTTTACCGTTGACTTATCAATAATTATTGTTGCTGGCTTTGTTGATTTACTAACAATATTACCAATTACCTTACTTCTTGAGCTAAGCATCAAGCTTCCTCCACTAAATACAATTCCGTTACCGAAGTAAGTATCTATACTACTAATATTACCGCCAATAGTTGTCGAGTCTTTAAAAGTACACTTGGTCGCATTTAAATTTCCTTTAACATTACTATCATCCCGCACAGTTACTTGAGTCAAGCTGGCATCACTTTCTATTTGCAGATCATTGATTACGGTGATCTGGGTTGCTGTCAGGTCGCCACCAACAGTCAATGCACTATATTTACCATTTTGTAGTGTTTGATCACCGCTACTGATGGTTGCAGGAGCAACATACCATAATGATTTATTATTATTTGCTGATTGATTATTATCATCTCCGCTACCTGAGATTGTTCCACACGCAACTAGACTACTTAATCCCATAATCATTATCAGATAGTGCTTTATTTTCATTTTAAATTTTATCCATGTAAATATGTTTATTTATTGTTTCTGCAATTAACTGACTATGCTTCATAAAATCATCAAAGTAATTGACATTACTTAATTCCGATAGATTTACCACTTCAAGCCCACTATAGCCGCAGGGATTTATATAACTAAAGTGCAATTTATTCATTGAAAAATTAAAGCTTAATCCATGATAGCTACAACCCTTACGGATTTTTAATCCTAATGAAGCAATTTTTTTCTGATTGACATAAACGCCAGGAGCAGCGCGATCTCCATATGCTGCAATATTAAAATTTGTCGCTAGATAGTCAATAACCGCATTTTCAATTGTGGTTACAAAATCACGAATCGATAATTGCGCACGTTTTAAATCTACCATTAGGTAGATTACTATCTGTCCTGGTCCATGGTACGTAACCTGACCGCCTCGATCAGTTCTGACTATTGGAATACCATGATTTTTTACAAGAATATGCTCTTCTTTTCCTGCTAATCCAAGAGTAAACACTGGATCATGTTCAACAAGCCAAAACTCATCCGAAGTACTTTCACCCCTTGCTTCAGTAAAGTCTTTCATTGCTTGCCAACACTCTAGATAGTCAATTTTACCAATATTTCTGATTATTGCAGTCTTATTCATTACAAGGTGATTTTTACTAGCGGATGACTATTTAGAGCAAGATAAATACTGTCTAATTGCGCCTTTGAAGTTGCATTAATGTTCGCAGTAATTGATAGATAATTACCTGCTCGACTTAATTTATATTGCAGGTCTTTTTCATGGTTAAACCCTTCTGTATGTTTAATGATTATAGCACTAACTTCAGCTATTAACTCAGGATGATTAAAACCCATTATTTTTATTGCAAATGAACAGGGAAACTGTAACAATTCTTCCATCTTACTGTTTTCAGACATTTTCTTCACTTTCCTTTTGGCTATCATATTCTTCTATTAAATCCTGCTCTGAATTCAGGAATGTTTCATTAATATTTGGTAGTGGCGGCAGTTCTTCTAGGCTTTGAATGCCCATATCGTCCAGAAACTGTCTGGTTGTTGCCAATAGTTCGGGTTTTCCGGGTAGCTGCTTGTGTCCTACTACCTCAATCCAGTTACGATCAAATAATAGTTGCACGATATTACTATTAACAGCAACACCACGCAAATTCTCAATTTCACCCCTTGTAACTGGTTGGCGATAAGCTATTATTGCAAGAGTTTCCATTACCGCTCTCGAATACCTGGCTGGTTTGGTATTGTACAACTTATTCAAGTAAGACTGAAACTCTGGGCGGGAACGAAAACGATAGCCACTGGCAAGCGTAATTAATTCGATCCCACTATCTGTATATTCACTAGCTAATTCTTCAACTATTAACCTAACGGTATCTTCACTAATTTGATTATCAAAGACATCGAGCAGCTGATCAATTGCAATAACGTCAGTTGCTGTTAAAAGGCAAGCTTCAATGACTTTTTTTATATGACTTAACGTGGCTATTGTCATTCCGCTGCCAGTTCCACAAAAATATCCAATTTTTCATCCTGCATAATTAGGACTGCTCCTTCTTTACCTAATTCAAGAATAGCAATAAAGTTAACGACCACATGCGCTGTACCCAGTTCAATTTTGAAAAGGGCAAAAAAACTCGACTTTCCATGCTCCTGTAAATGGCGGAGAATCTGAGTCATATGTTCACGAACCGAGAGTTCCTGCTTTTTCATATGATGTTGATTACGGCTAGTCAAACTTCTAATTAACAATGTTTGCCAAGCTTTTTGTAATTGTTCCGGTGTTACCATTGGTAGTTCGGGAGTTGATTCTTCAACTAGAACATCTAGCCAGCGATAATCGCGATCAGCTTGCGGGATTTTATTTATACTTTCAGCTGCAAGCTTGATTTGCTCATATTCGATCAAACGGCGGATGAGCTCCTGTCTAGGATCACTTTCATCATCCTCATTTGCCGACTCACTTTGTGTGGGAAGCGGGAGCAAGATTCTTGATTTTATTTCGAGCAAGACAGCTGCCATAAGCAGGTATTCACCAGCTAGTTCTATATTTAGCACTTGCATAGCATTAATGTAACTTATATACTGATCAGTAATTTTAGTTATTGGGATTTCCTTGATATCTATATTCTGCTTGCGAATTAAATATAATAGCAGATCAAGTGGACCCTCAAACATCTCAAGAAATACCTGTAGTGCCTCCGGCGGAATATATAAATCCTGTGGAAACTCGGTAATTTCCTGTTGGTTAACGGTTATTATTGCTAAATTTGTCATGGCTAATATGATAAGTATTAATTGTGTTTATTCCAAACTGGATTACAAACATTTGCCCAAAATTTCTAAAACCTTATTGTAACTCATCTTGATGTTAATTCGTTATTTCTTGAATTTTTTTATGTATTTTTTTCAACCCAACCCAACCCCTGTAAGTGTTGTAATCACTAGATTATTGTGCATCGCATTAAAATATATCCATATGAAATTATTAAATATTTATCCACATCATGCTTACAATGTAAGTTTTTTGTGTTATAATATTGGTATATACTTAAACAAAAAGTATACTAAATTAACCGATATACTTAGTAAGTATTGAAGCATATATAAATTTAGTAGGAAATAATGAAGGCAACCTTAATAAAATCAAGATACAGACTGCTAATATCAAAATTTGCCAGTAGAAGCATTTTATTTTGTATTTTGATCTTAATGTTAAACCAGTTTGATTGTGATGACAGTGTATTTATTAATGGACACTACTTGAATCATGCAGTCTTCTGCATTCACGGTAAAGTCATTCTTTCCAGTTTATTTCCATTTTTTGCCCAGGTAAGTAATTTTTTACATGTATCATTGATATACCTGGTTGGTGGTTCTGATTATTTATTTACACTCAACAGATGCACTGAGTTTGTTGGTCAAATATTGATGGGGGTCTCAATTTCATGGTTTTTAAATTATCACCATGATGATAACTACTCAAAAAATATATTTCCACTAGCAAAGCATTTTTCGGTCTGGGTTCAGTTTAATGCCTCATATAAAGCTCTTATAACTGACAATTGATCCGAAAGGTGAATAATTGTTAGTTGAAATTTGTTTTTTTACCCCCATATATAGATGGTTTGAGAACTTGAATAACCTTGACTGGTTGTGAAATTATTCAAGTTTTTAAGTTGCTTATGCAAAATTAAAAATTTAAGGAGATTTATTATGGCAAGAGAATGCCTATTTAATATTATTGTTGATGAACACGCAGATTTATTTAAATCAGAAGTGAAAAAAGAAGTTATGGCTAAAACTGAAGAAGAAAAATCTTCTGGCGTGATGGCTGCAGTTAAAGACTATACCTATGCTATCGCAAAAGGTATGTTAAGCTTCATTTCATAATAATTCTATACAGAAAACTAGAGAGGTGTATCGTGAGAAAATTTTTTAAAACTATAGCATTAATTATAACTACAATGGCTCAAGCTGGAAGGCTTGAAGGACAGTTATACTATATTCAGTCTAAGCATAGAACTAATGCTAAAGGACTTGCATAGCTAGAAATAAGCCGGATTACTCCGGCTTATTTTATTTAATCTGAGGCTTTTTCATACGCTTCGACAATTTTCTGCACTAGCGGATGACGAACTACATCTTTTTTATTAAAATGATGAAAGTGAACCCCTCGAATTTTACCCAGTATCTGTTCCACTTCAATTAAACCACTCTTTATCCTTTTATCCAGATCGATCTGGGTTAAATCACCTGTAACCACCGCTTTCGAGCCAAAGCCTATTCTAGTTAGAAACATTTTCATCTGCTCAGGGGTAGTATTCTGCGCTTCATCAAGGATGATAAATGCATTATTAAGTGTCCGACCACGCATAAATGCCAAAGGTGCTATTTCAATTAATCCCCGCTCAAAAAGACGACTAGTCTTTTCAAAGCCCATCAGATCATACAGTGCATCATAAAGTGGGCGCAAATACGGATCAACTTTTTGACTAAGATCACCGGGTAAGAAACCAAGTTTTTCTCCAGCTTCAACTGCAGGTCTAACCAGAATGATCCGCTTAATTGTTTCACGATCAAAGTGATCTACTGCTGCAGCGACCGCAAGATAGGTTTTCCCAGTTCCTGCCGGACCAATACCAAAAGTAATATCGTTAGCTATGATTGATTGTATATAACTAATCTGATTTGGCGTTCGCCCTTTTATTTCACCTTTGCGGGATTTGAGGTTATAGCTGCTAGAATTACTTTCTTTTTCACGATTTTGCTGCTCCACCAGTCCAAGCTGAACATCTTCCAGAGTTATCTCCCGCTCGGTAGATTTTGCCGCAAAATATTCCAAACAATCACTGGCAATTTGGGCATTGTGTCCACTAATTTTAAAATCACTACCGCGACGACTGATATTTACATCAAAATGATTTGAAATTTGTGTCAGGTTTTCATCCATTGCGCCGCATAAATTATATAATTGATCATTATCAAGATGAGTTAGATGAAGATATTTATGCAAAATTAATTCCTTGAAATAAAATTTGCCATCAGAGTTTAAAATTATACCATGTGTCTCTACCACTAAGCGACATTGTTGGGTTTTACAACTTTAGCTTAACTAGACAACATATCTTGACTCTTTAGCTGTTTTAGGATAGATAAATCTGGTATTCCTTTCTGTTTACTTGCCAATTCCTGTTAAAATTTAGGGATGAAGTCATGATTATAAAGGTTAAGATAGATGATAAACAATCTGTTAGGTTCTGTACGCAATCAATATCAGACATTGAATGGTAAACAGAAAAGGTTTCTCGGCAAATATTTTATTCTGATAAATTTTATTATGTTACTGATAATTGCCTTTCTTGGAGAACGTTTGTACACTATGCGCAAGGTCGAGATGGAGTGGATTGGTGAACGTGTAGATCGCCCAGCGCCAACTAAAGAAGAAATTACTCATTTAAGTAATATGCCTGCAATTGATACCAGTATCTATATGATGCGGATGAGTGATATCAATATGAAAGAAAAGACTATGCAGGTACGTGTCGTTGTCAATCTTGACTATGCGGAAAGTAATTTTCCGGATGGTACCCCTGGAATAGGAATTTTTAATGGCACATTGAAAGAACAGCAACAAGTAAGCCGAAGGATTAAAAATGGACGCGTTCATGAAATTCTAAGACTTACAGCTGAAGTCGAACCATATTATATGCTTCCGATGTATCCACTTGACCTAGAGTTGATATCAGTGCGCCTCTCACCCAAGGTTGAAGATGACCCTTATTATTTTAGACTGGTTGATTTTCAGGACATGACTTACGTTGCCCAAAATGACTATCAATTAGTTAAAACTGGTTTTGTTAATGAGGTTGAAAGTGATGTTACAGCTTCTCTGACTGATAGTCAACACCAGGTAAAATATTATGGTCTAACCCGTGCGTATATGTTATTTGAACATAAAAATGTTTATTCATACCTAAAAACAGTTCAATACATGCTACTGGCAATTTCAATAGCTTTATTTGCGCTACTGATTAATGCTAAAACCAATAGCCCTAAAAATGGACGGGTGGCAGTTATTGGGAGTTCAGTATTTGCATTATCAGCTACGGTATTTCAATTGAATGCTTCAATCAAGGTAATTAATGCGCTAACGATTATTGATTTATTTACTTTTTATTCAGGATTAGTTATTTTGATATGCTTCTTAGTTACAATCAGAACGTTACGTTTACTAGATGAAGAGGGATATGCAACTGCAAAACTATTCGACCAGATAATGTTTATTACTATTTTTATCTATACCTGTATATTTTTTATTGGGGTATATTTGTATGCGTAATGTATATTGCTACAGCTAAATTTATATACTTGTCGATCCAAGGATAGTTATACAGGGAATCATACTTAAACTCAGGGTTCCCGAAGAAAGCAAAATTGTTTACTTGATTAAGACTAAACTAATAAGAAAATAAAGACGTACTGATTTATTAAAATGGTGGGTTGTACTGGTGTCGAACCAGTGACCTCTACGATGTCAACGTAACGCTCTACCGCTGAGCTAACAACCCATTTTAGTGGGGGAATCTAGGCACCATATGAATGATGATGCCTAGAATATTGAAGAGTCTGAATTACGCTTCAGAAACCACGCTAATTTTAACTTTAGAGTGAACATCATGATGAAGAATAACATCAACTTCAAATTCACCAATAGTTTTCAATGGTCCGTGTGGTAATGCCACTTCTGAACGTTTAACATCCACACCAGCAGATTTAGTAATAGCATCAACAATATCCATCGATGTTACTGAACCAAATAATTTACCATCAACGCCTGCTTTAGCCGGAACAGTGAAAACAACACCGTCAATTTTAGAATGACGAGCTTGTGCATTAGCAAGAATATCAGCTTGATTGCGTTCATATTCAGCACGACGAACTTCAAATTCCTGCAAATTAGCTTCGGTAGCACGCTTAGCTTTCCCCTGAGGAATCAGGAAATTACGAGCATAACCATTTTTTACTGAAACGATATCACCAAGGCTACCTAAATTTGCAACACGCTCTAACAAAATAATCTTCATATTTTAATCCTTTAACCAAATTAGTGCTGATCGCAGTAAGGCAGTAAAGACAAGAAACGCGCGCGTTTGATGGCTTCTGCTAGCATACGTTGAAATTTAGCTGATGTACCAGTAATTCTTGATGGAATAATTTTTCCAGTTTCTGTGATATAGCTTTTTAATAATTCCACATCTTTATAGTCGATTTCAGTATAACCTTCAACTGAAAAACGACAAAATTTTTTCTTTTTCAAAATTTGACGAGACATTTTAATTCCTTTAGTCCAAAATTTGTATCTGATTGACATGAAAAACTATCTGACGATTAGCATTCATGCTCAAAAAACCTTTTGCATTAACCATTTTGTTCATTAAATCATCGTTTAATTTTTTACCAATAACTACACAGAACATTCTGCATTTTACCAAACGATTTATTCCAGCCTCATTTTGCGTTGAACTATGTTCAATTACAAACCTGGAGACTAATACTTTTGCTGGCGTAATTATTTGCTCATAAACCTTAACAACAATTCCTGTTAGCTCAAGATGATTAATTTATTTAACCTGCTATGATTAGATCAAAGATTTACTTTTTTCATCTTTCATATATAATGAAGGCTCTGTAACTGCATTTTTCTTCTTGATTACAAGATTACGCAGGATAGCATCATTAAATTTGAATGCATGGCTTAACTCATCAAGAACTTCATTGCCGCACTCGATATTCATACAAACATAATGTGCTTTTGCCAATTTTTGGATAGGATAAGCTAAATGACGGCGACCCCAGTCTTCAAGGCGATGGATTTTACCACCATTATCACCAATGATTTTTTTGTAACGATCTACCATGTTTACTACCTGCTCACTTTGATCCGGGTGAACAAGGAAAACGATTTCATAATGACGCATGAAAGCTCCTTGTGGATAAAAATCTCTTGCCCATGCTAAGACGAAGAGAAAGGTTACTTAAAGTGCCTTTGTGTTAAAAGCCCGCTATTATAACAAAAATATAAAATTTATTCAAGGTTATACTAGCAGATTTTTATGTTTATATTACTTGTCTTTAAGTATATCAATATAGGCTTGCATAGCTTTTTCTTTGCTCCAACCTTTAATCGCATTCCAAGCATTCCATTTTGCCCGTTCAACCATATTCATAACGCTCGGGCATTCTCCTTGGATATCACCAATGGTTGCCTGCTTATAAAAAGCATACAGCTTCAATTTTTCAATATTATTGGGTTGAAAATTAATCGTAGCATTCTTTACCGCTTCAACCATTTCAATAAACTGCTGTTCCAATTCACTCATTTAAAACTCCTATTTTAAGCTTGCCATTCAGGATGGGCATTTTTAGGACCTAATTCGTAGGCTTCAAACTCATCAACCTGAATAACTTCATTTGCATACTTAGCAGCTGTTTGCAATTTTTCAAGCTCAACTGCATCAATTATACCCAGTTCAAGTGCTTTAACCGCACTTTTCATGATGTTAGCTTTAGGTAATTTCTTATCCTTAATTGCCTGACTAATTTTTGCCCGAATCGGCATCACCGCCAGTACTGAATGAAATGCCAGATCCATTCGACCAACAGGATCATTCATATCTGAAGTAAAGAAAGTTTCACGCACAAAGGCTTCTCTAGTTTCATTATTATTAAGTAATGCCTGGGCAACTTTACGATCTAGATAATCACTTGGCTCATGAAACGGTAAGCCATATGGGAAGACAATTACTTTAAGAAGATTGGCAATCCATCTTACCGGGAAATTGGCAAGAGTTTCAACTAATGCATGCTGTGCCTGAAATAGACAATGTTCAATCGCCCATTTAACAAACACTTCATCACCATCACGTTCACCCTCATCCTTAAAGTATTTAAGCGTTGCACTCGCCATATATAGATAACTCATCACATCGCCAAGTCGTGCTGAAAGACGCTCTTTAACTTTAATACTCCCACCAAGCATAATAAGAATAGTATCGCTGATGAATGCCTCGGCTGAAGAAAGACGGCTAATCTGTTTATAGTAATGGTTAAATCGCGATGAATAGCCACTAGCAAATCGACCTCCAGTAAGTGCATGAAATAATGCCCGGATTTTATTTTGCGCCAAATAACCAATATGCCCAAATAAAGCTTTATCAAAATTTTTAAGCCCATCCTCATGCATCAATGACTCGTAAATATCACGAATGAATGGATGACAACGCATCGCTCCCTGACCAAAAATCATCAGGTTACGCGTCATGATATTAGCACCTTCAACGGTAATCGCGATTGGAACACCCTGATACATTCTAGCTAGGTAATTATTGGGTCCCATGATAATCCCACGCCCAGCATGAATATCCATTGCCCAGTTTACTACAGTACGTCCATTTTCAGTCAAATGATACTTGGAAATAGCAGAGGCAACTGATGGCTTAATCCCCGCATCAACAGCGGCAACAGTAAAGCGTCGGGTAGCATTCATCATATAGGTAAGTCCACCCATTTTACCAAGCCCTTCCTGAACCCCTTCAAAATTGCCGATTGCAACCTTAAACTGTTCACGTACCTGAGAATATGCTGAAGTTGTGATTGTTGAAAGAAGAGCATTAGCAGTTCCACAAGCCGGCAATGAAATCGAACGCCCAATTGATAGGCACTCAACCAGCATCCGCCAGCCTTCGCCAACCATTGCCTGTCCACCGATAACCCAGTCAATTGGAATAAATGCTTCTTTAATCCGAATGACTCCATTCATAAACACTTGATCTAGTGGAATCAAACGCTTACCAATCTCAAGCCCGGGGTGATCATGTGGTAATAAAGCACAGGTTATCCCTTCACGCCCAACACCTTTTAATAAGCCATCTGGATCTTTCAATTGGAAAGCCAGTCCTACAAGTGTTGCAATTGGAGCAAGCGTAATATAACGTTTATCAACATTTGTTAGCTTAATACCAAGCACAGTATTGCCATTATATTCACCCATGCATACTGTACCCATATCCGGGATTGAAGTTGCATCTGATCCCGCTGTTGGCCCAGTTAATGCAAAGCATGGAATTTCACGACCATCAGCAAGACGCGGTAAATAGTAATCTTTCTGTTCTTTGGTACCATAGTGCTGGAGAAGTTCACCTGGACCAAGCGAATTAGGAACCATAGTAGTTACAGCAGCTGAAGTACTTCTAGTTGCAATCTTTAGCACAATCTCGGAATGAGCTGCCGCCGAAAACCCTTTCCCACCATATTCTTTACTGATAACCAAGCCAAAGAACTTTTTCTCTCTTAGAAAATCCCATACTTCAACGGGCATATCTTTAACATTATGGGTAATCTCCCAATCATTAATCATCGCACAAAGCTGATTAGTTTCATTATCTAAGAACGCTTGCTCCTCTTCAGTCAACTCAAATTTTTTTAATGAGTGGAGTTTATTAAAATCAGGTTTCCCCTGAAATAAATCACGCTCCCACCATGAGTCTCCTGCATCAAGTGCAAGTTTTTCTGTTTCTGAGATTGCTGGCAAAACTCCATTAGCCTTAGTAAAGATTGAGGCTGAAATTTTAAGCCGGAAGAAAGGGATATTCCCAACCACTGCAATAGCCAGAGAAATTAGTGCCAGTAGCACATAAAGAAATGTACTTAATGTTTCTTCGTGAAGGCTATGCGCACCAATGAAATAAGCCAGCATAGCTACTGTCCACAGCCAGAGTTTGGGCTTATGGTAAATTACGAGCCATGTTACTAGTAAGTATCCAAGTAAAAATATTATATTCATGATAACTCTCCCTTACGCTTCTTCAACATATAAATCGGTATATAATTTACTACCACTAATCATGTTGTATTCATCAAGATTACCACCAGTTTCCTTAATTAACTCTTCATCCAGATGAAAATTTCCACTATGACTAATTGGCTTAGTAGTCAAAAAATAAGCAGCATCAGCAACAATTCGTGGATGACGTGAATGCTTAATTGAATTATCACCACCAAGCAAATTCTGAACTGCGGCAGTAGCAAGTAGCGTTTTTGGCCAAATTGCATTCACTGCAATACCTAATTCAGCAAATTCGCTAGCAAGACCAATCACCAGCATCGAAGAACTAAATTTGCATAAAGTATATGCCGTATGCCCCTTGAACCATTTAGCAAGCAAGTCTGGTTTTGGTGCTAGGTGAATAATATGCGGATTTTCAGATTTTTGTAGATAAGGTAATGCAAATTGAGCCGCAAACAGGCTAGCACGAACAATTACTTCATGCATAAGGTTAAATTTTGCAGGCGTTAAATCAGTAGTTTTCAAGAGATACAAGGCGCTAGCATTATTAACCAGCACATCAATCTTACCAAATTTGGCACCTGCTGCCGTTATTGCTAGATTTAAAGCATCCAGATCTCTAACATCACAAGGAATCGCCAAAACTTCTTTCGCCCCAGCCGTACGAATCTCTTCAGCCGCTGTAGTCAATGTTCCCGGTAATTTTGGGTGAGGATCAACTGTTTTACCTACGATCACTACATTTGCACCATCTTTAGCAAAACGCTTGGCTATTTCTAATCCAACTCCACGCGTACCGCCAGTAATAAAAACTGTTTTCGTCATGTCAACCTCCTGATTATTTGTCATCATTTGCCAAATATTTGGCAACAATTGCTTTTTTGTCTATTTTACCAACTAGCGTTTTTGGCAACTCAGCAACAAAATTGATTGTTCGTGGCATTTTATAGCGTGCAAGCTCCTTTCGACAATGTTTGATAATTTGCTCTTTGTCTAATGACATTCCTTCATGAAAGACTATATATGCATGGGGTGCTTCACCAGTATCCTCATCTTTGTAACCAACAATAGCAACTTCTGCAATTTCAGGCAACTCATCAATTACCAATTCAACTTCAACTGGATAAACATTAAATCCTGAAACTATTATCATCTCAGTTTCACGCCCACTAATAAAGAGATGCCCGTTAACATCGATATAACCGATGTCACCCGTATTAAACCACCCCTCTTCATTAATAGCTTTTTTTGTCTGTTCTTCATTCCGCCAATAACCAGCCATTAGTTGTGGTCCACGCACCTGAATAATCCCTTTTTCGCCAACTCCAAGACTATTTCCTGTTTGGAGGTCAACAATATTGATTTCAGTAGAAGGCAGAGGATAACCAACCGAACCATTAAATGTGTCATCAAAATAACTCATCGATACAGCAGGAGAAGTTTCAGTTAACCCATAACAGTTAGTGGGATACATTCCGGTATGCTTAAACCAAGCATCAGCAACTGACTGCCTAGTCGGCATACCACCACAGATTCCGTAGCGATAATATTTGTGGGTTACAGAAGTAAAGGGTTTATATTCGAGAAGTTTGTTATATAAGGTATCTAGAGAGTTAAAGATGGTAAACGGGGTTTTATTCATAGTTTTTACCAAGTCTTTTAGATCTTTGGCATTTGGAATCATCACATTCTCTGAACCTTTAAAGAAGAAGGTAAAGAGATTGGCTGTCAATGAAAATATATGATAAAGCGGTAATGCACTGATTACAACCTGTTTATCAAGGTCTGCTACCTGAGCTCCAATCACAGCATATATCTGATAAATATTAGCAACGATATTCCGATGTAGTAGCTTAGCACCTTTTGGATGTCCAGTAGTTGCGCCAGTATATTGGATAAAAGCTATATCATTATTATTTACTGATGGCGAATCTTCAAGTTTATTTGGATTATTATATAAATCGGTAAATGATTTTGCTTGATATTGAAGCTTTGGGTTGACTTTACTGATATATCGCAATACCAAATTGATAATTGTCTTTTTAAGAAATGGATAAGGATCAGCAATCCGAGTTACAATAATATGCTCAATACCATATTTATTATAAAATCCATTCAATTTTTCGCTAAACATGTCAAGAATAATCACGACTTTTGGTTCGGAATTACCAATTACGTATTCCATCTCACTAGCGGTGTAGAGTGGATTTATATTTACAACGATTGCGCCAAGGAGATGAGTTGCAAAAACGCATAATGGATACTGGATAGAATTTGGTAAAACCAGCGCTACCCGATCACCATGACCTACTCCTAAATCAGCTAAGCCTCTAGCAATTTTTGATACTCGCTCATACACCTCACTAAAACTAAGCGTTTCACCATGGCAAGTTACCGCCCGATTATCTGGATAAGCTTTACAGGTCGCTTCAAAAAGATCAATAAGAGTCTTATCATCTAGCCCAATCTCATGAGGAACATTATTTTTATAGCTCTTTAGCCAGATTTTTTCCATTTTCTTTACCCCCGTAAAAGCTTTCTATTATTGGCTGGTATCTTATCTTATAGCGCTTCAAAAATCGCCGCAGCACCCATCCCCGTACCGATACACATAGTTACCATTCCGTAACGGAGTTTATTACGGCGTAAGCCATGAATTACTCTGGTTGCAAGCACGGCACCAGTTGCCCCCAAAGGATGTCCAAGCGCAATAGCACCTCCATACGGATTGACTTTATTTGCATCTAACTTCAAATCTCTGATTACTGCCAAAGATTGGGCGGCAAAGGCTTCATTTAGTTCTATCCAGTCAATTTGTCCCAGACTTAGTCCTGCATTTCCAAGTGATTGTGGGATTGCTTTTACTGGACCGATTCCCATAATTGCGGCTGGTACACCCGCTACTGCAAAATTAACAAAACGCGCTAGTGGAGTGAGGTTATTTTTCTTTAGATAATCTTCACTAACCAGTACCAGTACCGCAGCTCCATCAGTCATTTGTGAGCTATTACCCGCGGTTACCGAGCCTTTAGCAGCAAAAGCTGGCTTTAATTTAGCTAGTCCTTCCTGTGTAGTATCGGCACGAATACCCTCATCAGTGTTTATCTGTTTGCTAGTCTGTTTTATTTGATTAGTCTTCAAATCTGGAACTTTACGAATTAGCTCATAAGGAATTATCTCTTCGTTAAAATAACCAGCCGCCTGAGCCAAGGCTGCTTTTTTATGGCTTTCTACTGAAAAAGCATCTTGATCTTCACGACTAATCTGCCATTGACTAGCAACATTTTCTGCGGTGATACCCATACCATAAGCAATTGCAGTATTTTCATCTTTTGCAAATACCTCTGGGCTAATTGAATAGTCATTGCCACCCATTGGAATCAAACTCATTGATTCTACACCACCAGCTACAGCGACTTCAATTTCGCCAGCCTGAATCCGATTTGCCGCAATTGCTATCGAATTTACCCCAGAGCTACAATAACGGTTAATTGTCATTCCTGGTACACTATCAGGTAATCCAGCCAGTAAAGCTGCAACTCTGGCTATATTCTGCCCTTGTTCAGCTTCTGGAAAGGCACAGCCAATAACTACATCACCAATATCTGCCGGATTTACTTTTGATTCGGCAACGGTATGTTTGATTATATGGGCAAGTAAATCATCTGGACGCACATTTGCAAAACTACCCTTTTTGGCTTTAGCCAATGCTGAACGTCTGGCTGCAACTATATATACTGATTTCATTTCTCCATGGCTCCTAAATAAATTTAGATTTTAAAACTATCAAACTGCTGTAATATTTAACAAGAATAAGAAACCAAGCGACGCCATGTACATATGAGCACATAAGGAGCTTTGTGACGCAATTATTGTTAAATAATTCATGCAGTTAATTGCGAAGAGGTTTACCAGTTTCCAGCATATGCTGTATCCTCGCCGCAGTTTTATCGCTAATTGCAAGTTCAGCAAATCTGGCTTTCTCCAGATTCAAAACCCAGTCTTCGCTAACAATACTTCCTTTATCAACTTTGCCACCACACATTACTTCAGCAATATTCCTAGCAATCAGGTAATCATGGTCTGAAATTTGCTTACCTGCATACATATTAACTAGAAGAGCATTGATTGTTGCCATACCCTGTTCACCAAATACGCTAAATTTACCTTTAATAGGCGGTAAATATCCAGCCAGTGCCATATATTTTGCCCGTTCTTTGGCAATTAACAATACTTCACGACTATTCATAACTATCGTATCAAATTCACGTAAAAAACCCATCTCTTGAGCTTCTCTAGCAGAGGTTGCAACTTTCGCCAAAGCAAGATTTTGATAGCGTTTAGTCAAGTCCTGCCATGGGTCTGATGCTTGTGATGCCCTTAATGCCATTTCGGTAGTTCCACCCCAGCCAGGCAAAAGCCCAACACCAGCTTCAACTAACCCAATATAAGACTCAAGAGCCGCAACCACAGCATCACAATGAAGCATGATTTCACAGCCACCACCAAAGGTATAGCCTTTTACAGCGGCAACCACCGGAATCCGACTATAACGTATTTTATTAGCAATAATCTGATGCCCTTTGCCGATAATCTCATCAACTGCTTCAACGCCATTCATCATGATAGCAAAACCAAACTCTTCAAGATTGGCCCCAGCAGAGAAGATATCTTTTTCCTGCCAGATTACCATTGCCTGACATTTATCTTCTGCGATAGCTAGAGCTTCATCAATGCCACTTAAAACACTCATACCAATAGTACACATCTTGGTCTTAAAGCTTAAAATACCAATATCATCACCAGTATGCCAGAGTACTACACCATCATTTTCATAAAGAACTTCTTTTTTTACATCAACCTTTTCATTAAGTAATAACTCTGGAAATATTTGCCGTTTATAAACTGGCAGTAATTCAAGATTAACCAAAGATTGCTTAACAAAGTTATAATGTTTACCATCTGCATAAACACCATCTTTCTGATTATTTACCCAAGCAGGTAATTCACGATTGGCTATTGTTTCACCACTTTTTATACCGTCATTAATCCAGTTACTCACCTGCTGCCAACCTGACTGTTGCCAAATCTCAAAAGGACCTTCTTTCCAGCCAAATCCCCAGCGTAAAGCAAGATCAATATCACGTGGAGTATCAGCAATTTCACCAAGTAAACATGCACAATAGTGGAACAAATCACGAAATGTTGACCATAAAAATTGTGCTTCGGGATGGCTTGAATTATGCAGCGCAGCCATTTTATCCGCCCAAGATTTTTGCTGCAAGATTGCTAAAACATCTGGATTGGCTTTTTTATCAGCAGGAATGTATTGTCCGCTTATGGTATCAATAACTTTTATACCATCTTTATCTTTACGGAAAATTCCGGCTTTGGTTTTTTGCCCAAGACTTCCTGCTTTGATAAGCTTCTCCAGCCATTCAGGTATTACATAACTATGTTCAAATCCATCTTGGCATTTGTTAGTCATGGTTTCAACTACATGAACAAAGGTATCAAGACCAACTACATCAGCAGTCCTAAAGGTTGCTGACTTGGCACGACCAAGATTTTTACCAGTTAACTGATCCACCACTTCAAAAGGGATTTTATATTTCTCAGCATAATGGACTACCGCCATCATTGAGAATACCCCTACCCGATTCGCAATAAAGTTTGGCGTATCTTTAGCTTCGATTACACTTTTACCGAGATAGGTTACTAAAAATGTTTCTAATTCAGGTAATACATGTGAAGCAGTGCCAGCATGTGGAATAAGCTCAACTAATGGCATATACCGTGGTGGATTAAAAAAATGGATTCCACAAAAATTACTCCGTAAGTTTTCTGGTAAGCTATTAGCAATCTCAGTAACACTCAATCCCGAAGTATTAGTAGCCAGTATTGCCGTAGGATTGATGTAAGCGGCTACTTTATGAAACAGATCAAGTTTCCAATCCATCCGTTCGGCAATTGCTTCAATAACTAAATCGCAACTACGTAATTCCTCAAGACTATCATCATAATTAGCTACTGAAATATACTGGAAAGAACGGGAAGAGGCTACAGGGTTGGGATTTAATTTTGCCAGATTGGCAACTGACTTTTCGGCAATTCCATTTGGGTTTTCAGGGACTTTAAGATCAAAAAGAATAACTGGAATCCCCGCATTGGCAAAATGTGCACCAATCTGTGAACCCATTACTCCAGAACCAAGAATTGCAACTTTACTGATACGATTTGACATCTTTCTATCTCCATTAGCGTAAAGTATTTCAACAATAGATCTCTTTCATAACCCATTATTTTGCTCTTATACTAGGAATAAAGACTTTGAAAAACGGAATGTACACATTAGTACATGTGTATCACAGAAGTCTTATGACAACGTATAAGAGTTAAAGAAGCAAATTAGGAAAGAGATCTAATATTTTTGTTGTGATATTGTAGCGCATATGCACTATCAATACATCATGCAACGCAATAGTTAGAGTAGCAGTAAAGTAGCTAATTAATGTGCGGTTTAACGCTCAATAGATTTTGCCTTGCCGATAAATTCGAGAAGTTGTTGTCTCGTTGGATACCCTTCGGTATCACCGCGAACTAGGGTTGCCATGGCACCGACACCATTAGCCATTTCGCCGCACTCGTTTAGAGGTTTATTATCAACTAATCCAGATAAAAAGCCAGCAGCAAATCCGTCCCCGGCACCAACAGTGTCTATGAGCCTATGGACGTGGAATCCTGGCACTCTAACTTTATTAGAATTATCACTAATTATGCAACCATCCTTACCAAGTTTAATCACTACTAATTTGATTCCCATTTCGTGGAATTGCTCGCAGATTTTATCAATATCGCTAGTCCCGAGTAAAAACTCTGCCTCATCCAAACCAGGGAAAATAATATCAGCGTTTTTTGCCATCTCTAGCAAAGTTGTTTTTGCTTCTTGTTCAGACCAGAGTTTTAAACGCAAATTAGGGTCAAAAGAAACCATTACCCCAGCATCACGAGCAATTTGTATGGCTTCAAATGTTGTTTCCTTGGTATTTGCTGATAAAGCAGGTAAAATCCCAGTCGTATGCAAAATTTTGGCATTGACGATATATTCTGGATTAATAAGTTCCTTACCCATAGCAGTAATCGCTGCGCCCTTACGATAATAATAAACATTGGGATTGGAATTATGATACTGCTCTTTAAATAAAATCCCGGTTGGTAGATTATCATCTAGAGTGACCTGGCTTAAATCGATCCCTTCACCTTGCAAAGCGTAGCGCACATAACGCCCAAATTCATCATTGCCAAGCCTAGATATCCAGCCAGCTTTATGACCCAACCGGGATAATGCGATTGCTACATTTGCTTCTGCTCCACCGATAGACTTAGTAAAATTATGCACAAACCTTAATGGTCCCGCATCTGCTGGACTAAAAACAACTAGTGCTTCACCAAGGGTAACCAAATCTTTTTTCATTTATATCTCTTTTTATCTAGCAATTAGAAATTAAAATAATTTTTGGCATTATAATAGCAAATATTCTGGATAAGTTTGCCAAGCTCTGCTTCATCATTTGGATATTCGCCATTTTCAACCCAGCATCCAACGAGATTACATAAAATTCGTCGGAAATATTCATGCCGTGTATAAGATAGAAAACTACGTGAATCAGTGAGCATCCCAATAAATGTGCCGAATGCACCAAGATTGGCTAATGCACGCATCTGCTCTTCCATCCCATCACGTTGATCATTAAACCACCAACCAGAACCAAGCTGCAATTTACCTCTCGCTTCTCCAGTCTGGAATGCCCCATAACAGTTGCTAGCACATAATTATCTTTAGGATTAAGGCTATAAAGAATTGTTTTGGGCAACCCATTCCGGTTAATTGCATCAAGAAGTTTAGGTAATGACTCTGCTAATTGAGTATCATTTATCGCATCAAAGCCAGTATCGGGACCAATCCTCTCAAGCATTAGACTATTATTATTCCGCGTAACATTCATGTGATATTGCATTGCCCAGCCATAGCGCGCATACTCATTACCGAGAAATATCAATGTCCATGCTCGGAATTTTGTTTCTTCAGTAAAACTTACTTTTTCACCTAAAAGAACTTTGGCAAAAATCTGCTCTACCTCTTCTTGGCTAGTTTCAGCATAAGGGACATAATTCATGCCATGGTCAGATACCTTACAACCGACATCATTGAAGAATTTGATCCGTGCTGCCATTGCCGTTTTAAATTCAGAATAGCTTTCAATTTTTAATCCAGTAATTCGCCTAAGCTTATCAAGCCATGATAGATAATTCGGGTTATTTATATCTAGTCCACGATCCGGACGAAATGAAGGCAATACTTTTGTAGCTAATTTACCGTGTAATTGAAGATGAATTGCCAAATCGTCAGTCGGATCATCAGTGGTGCAAATAACTTCCACCTTTGATTTCTCAATGATAGCGTTAACATTTAAATCACCGCTTAGTAATTTAGCATTAGCAAGATTCCAGATAGTTTCAGCATTTTTTTCATTTAAAATTAAATCAATATCAAAATAGCGCTGTAATTCAAGATGAGTCCAATGATAAAGCGGATTACCGATCAATTGCGGTATCGCTTTTGCCCATGCTAGAAATTTCTCATAATCCGTAGCATCCCCAGTGATATATTTTTCATCAATACCACAGCTACGCATCGCGCGCCATTTATAGTGATCTGCCGCAAGCCAGATTTGAGTTATATTTGCAAATTGCTTATTTTCCAGAATCTCGTGCTGTTGGATATGGCAATGATAATCAATAATTGGAAGATCTTTGGCATAGTTATGATACAAGCTTACTGCAGTGTTATTTGAGAGTAGAAAGTCTTCATTTAAAAACGGTTTAGCCATTGCTATTTCCTGAATATAAGTTTACATATATTGGAACAATTATCCCATGATACAAACCGGGTTTATTGTGTATCGAAATTTTGCATAATGATTATACTATTTTAGCCGTTCTCTGATGATTAATATTAAAGCCAATATTATGCCTGTAAAGATTCACTACCCCTCTTTCATAATCAATTGTCTAGCTCCTAGAGAAGAATAAAGCCTTTGTCTTAAATTTAATTATGGGAATATAGTAGATATTTTATCTATTGCATTAATAACATAATATTTGCTAAAATCGCGAACTTTAAATTTTCCAATAGGGCATCATGAGTAATTTAAAACCCAAATCAAAATTAAATACACTATTATTTGTCTTCATTATCCTAATATTATTGGGGTTAAATTTTAGCAACTTCAGTTTCAAGCATTTTTTACCAGGAATTGCCCTATTAGCTGGAATTATCTTGACAGCAATCCAGAATGATGATGCGATAGCCCATTATTCAAAATTATGGTCAAGCAAAGTTCTTAGTTATGCAATCATTTTTCTTGGTTTTGGCTTTAATTTAAGCAATATTTTAAAAGCAGGAATGGCAGGAATCGGTTATACGGTAATTAGTATCGGTGGAACACTATGCCTTGGACTACTAATCGGAAAATGGCTCAAGAATCAAGATAAAATTTCAATGCTAATTAGTTCTGGCACTGCTATCTGTGGTGGTAGCGCAATTGCGGCAATAGCTCCGGTTATTCGTGCCAATCATGCAGAGACAGCCGTAGCCATGGGTGCGATATTTTTACTAAATGCAGTTGGCTTGATTTTATTTCCAATAATTGGCCACCATTTACATCTTACGCAAAATGAGTTTGGATTACTTTCCGCACTTGCAATTCACGATACATCTTCAGTTGTTGGTAGTTGCCTTGCTTATGGTTCAGAAGCGCTAATGGTAGGCACAACAGTTAAACTAGTTCGAGCATTATGGATAATCCCAGTTAGTCTAATCATCGCTGCAATCTACTCGAGAAAAAATCATGAAGAAGCACATACTGGAAAAACCAAAAAACCATGGTTTATCTTATGGTTCATCTTAGCTTCTCTGTTGGTAACGATAGTACCAGGATTACAGCCAATAGGAAGTCATTTAAAAGAGTTTGGTGAATCACTATTTGTAATTGCATTATTTTTAATTGGCTATAATGTTTCATTTAAAAACATCAAAGCCGTGGGCGCAAAAGTATTTATTCAAGCAGTATCACTATGGGTAATTGTTTCCTGCTTGGTACTTGCAGCATTGAAGCTTCATTTATTACATTAAGCTCTTTCCAAATAGGATAGGCTTTATTTCAACCACTATCGCAGTATCTCAATATCTGCTAATATTTTTGTAACCTGTGGCTATAAATAATGTAAAATTACTGAAATTAACAAATCAGATAGCCTCAGGTAACAACAATAATGCTAAAAATTCTTAAATTAATGCACAATGAATTAAACCTGCCAATTATTGTGATCCTCATTGCTGCAATAATTGGGATCTATCATGTTTTTTCATATATGATTCCATTTACAGACAACGCTTTTGTGGTGACTAATATAACCCCGGTTGCTGCTGATGTTTCCGGATTTATTACCGATATCCATGTAAAAAATGGTCAGCCCGTAAAAAAGAACGACCCGATATTTGTAGTTTATCAGGAGCCATATCGCTTGGCATTAGCACAGGCTACAGCTAACTACCAGCAAGCATTAAAAAAAATCGTGGTACTACAAAAACAAATCGATAAAACTAACGCATTAATTAAATCAACGCAAGCAGAACTGGATAAAGCAAAGTACGAACTAGGTTTAAAGAAAGATATTAGCGTTGCTGAGGCTGTTCCCCAACTTGAAATTCGTAAACTTGGCTATGATGTAGAAACATTGGCAAATCGGCTTAACTCGTTAAAACAAGAAGTTGAAGTATTAAAAGCCCAGATTGAAGAGCAAAATCAGACTGTTGCCAGTCTAAAAGCAAAAATGGATGACGCAAAGGTAAATCTTGATTTAACAACAGTCAGAGCGCCTGCTGATGGTGTAATTGATAATATGTACGTATCACCAAATACCCCAATCAAAATTCATGAACCAATATTTTCATTTATAGATACGTCAAATTATTATATTCAGGCAAACTTTAATGAAACTGACCTGCGAAATGTTCGGGTTGGAGATAAAGTCTATATCATGTTACGCATGTATTACTTTGATAAGATCTTTCATGGAGAAATAGTAAATACACTATGGGCAGCAGAGCGGCAGACAACTGCTCCTAAAAGCCAGATCCAGAAAGTCCAGAATGAAAATGAATGGCTATTATTGCCACAACGCTTTCCAGTACAGATAAAGATTCTTGACCCAGACCCAAACTATCCGTTAAACCCGGGATCAAGTGCATATGTTTATGTCTCAACCAAAAAATAGAATCATTTAAACCTGACTTAATTTATCAGAAAGTGAAATTTAAGCCAGTTTAGCAATTGACTTATAATTTTTAAAGAGATACTAAATTCGCTAATTTGAATTTGTTCAATCAAATCATTAGCAAAAGTTATCTACGTCTAACATAAATCCGCTTTTTCATATTTTTCAGCTCATCTTCATCCTGAATTGCTCGGCCACCACTAATCAAACTTACACGCATTAATTTCAGCAGTTTTCGATGTGCTTCAGAAAATAATGTATTAGCATTTAAATAATCACAGATTAATTCCAGATTTGGAACCCCTTCCTCATTTGGTTTACGCATATCTTCTTATTCCCTTTATTTATTATAGCTCAGGAAAATACTATAGTCTATTTCAAAACACAAATACAGTAGTATTTATGGATAATCAATTTTCCAAAAATGCAAAATAACTCCACTAAATTGGTGTTGCTAAAATTATTAATGATATGCTAATATGAATTACTTATAGCTAGAGAGGTTATTATGAGAACAAATCAGAAAAATAGTATGCTATTACTACTTTGCTCGTTGGGATTACTTGCCTGCAATGGCGGAGGTAGCTCAGGAAGCAGCCCTAACTATACTGGTTCAGTCTATATGATACTAGGTAATAATAGTATCCAAAAATGTCCGGTAGGTGGCAATCAGGTAAATTTTAACAATTGTCAGACAATAAATGGCAATGGGCTTTTTGAATCTCCAACCGCAATAGCATTTGATAATGCTGGAAACTATGCCTATATTACCAATCAGAATAACTCAGTAACCGAATGTGCAGTTGATTCTAACGGAATGCTAAATTCTTGCATCCAATTAGGTAATAATCAAAACTGGTTTTCCTCACCCTCATCAATACTAATTCAGAATAATTTAGCATATGTAGCAAATCAAAATGGAACTATCGCTCAATGTAATATTGAGAGTAATGGGCAGTTTTCTAGCTGCAACAACTTTGTTACTATAGTCAGTTTTTCTTCAATAACTGCGAATGGTAATCAGTTATATGGACTTACTTCACCAATTTTAACTTCATTATACACCTGTGATTTAAACAACCTTAGTGGCTGTACTCAAGTTTCTTTTGAGTCAAGTAGCCCCGGGATGTTAATTGGAAGTCCATTCCAAATATACTATAATAATCAACAAAATTTACTTTATGGAGCGTATAGCAATTCAATAGTCTCACTTGGATTACTTGGTGGAGGTATTTATGGCTGTACTTTCTCAAATTCAAATTCTGTGTCTTCGTGCTCTAATTCATATCTGCTAGGTGGATTCATTGGTGCATTACCAACCTCAGCATCAATCTATACCTTAACTACTGACAATGTTAATAATGGGTATTTTATTGATTACTATGAAAATTACAATATAATCACACAAGAAGTACAACAAAAGGGAACATTCCTAAATGCATGTAACATTGGTAATGATGGTTCTTTCAATAATTGTACGATGTATCAGTTAAATTCTGATAATCTATACTTTAATACTAACGGGAATTTATATATTGCTTATCTGAATCGATAAATTGAAAAAATCTCACGGAAAACCGTGAGGTTTTTTTATATAAGCTCCCCTTTCTAATCACGATCCTCCAAGATCAAACATCCTCATAAAAAATACGTACTCCTCACCTACTAATGCAGTCTAGTATAAAAATAGTCAACACCTAAAAATAGGAAGTGACTTTCTAAAAATAGCTATATCAAATAAGCATGGCTATTTATTACAATTGACACCTAAGATACTATAAAAAAACATATGACCTCTTTCTGCTATAGCAAAACATTTAGACTTAGCTTAGCTCGCACTCTGGTAAAAATTAATTACGGAAGATCAAATGCTGAAACATATCAAAAACAACCCAAATCATCACAGTACAATAATTTCATCACCAAAAACCAAAGGATTTTCGATAATTGAATTAATGATTGCTGTAGCAATTCTTGGAATACTGGCAGCGATTGCAATACCAGCTTATGACATATATGTAAAACGCGCTCAAATCAGTGAGGGGTATCATTTTGCCCGAATGGCAGCGCTAAGTGTTGCGGAATATTATCAAACCAATGGTGTTTATCCAGCAACACTGGCTCAAGCAGGGATAAATGCAAGCAATACTGGTAACTATGTAACAGGTGTAAGCATAGCTAGCAATGGCGTAATCACAGTATCTTTATTATATGGTAGCAATCAAACTGGCAGTATCGTATTTACCCCTAGTTCGAATTAAAAGGACACCTAAAATGAATCAAAAAATTATTTTTGCCAGCTTATTGGCATTATTTTCTAGCTTACATTTACCAGAGGCTAATGCTAGTGGAGCTATCGTCTGGGCATGCACTTCACCAGATATTTCGAGTCAATATTTACCGTCTAGCTGCTCAAGTACTGGCAGTAGTCCAACACCAGCACCACCTACTCCTAACCCAACTGCATCTCCGCCACCGCCACCACCTCCACCAGCGGAAGGCGGTGGCGGATCTATGTGTCCTCCTTGGTGTAATGGGCAATATATAGGATCATAGGTCCATGCTAAAGAATAATTAATCGGGAATTTCGATCAATATTTCTGGAAATAGCGACTTGGGAACATTTAAGTGATATTTAAGTGTATACGCCTTTTGTTTCAGACTGGGTAGGTTTACTACATTAAGCTTCTCATAAAGACTTCTTCTAACCAGTTTGCCAATGGCATTCGCTGTGGTTTTTTGCTCATAAAACAGATTAATCACACAGGCAATTTCTTCATATGAATGAAAGTGAAACATTAAAAATAACACTTCCTGCTCTCGGGCAATTAGACCATTTGCATCGGCTATATTTAAGTTTAAGGCTGGGTCATCAGTCTCAGCTGGAGCTGTCCTTGTTATTTGAAGGGATTGCAAATAATACCAATTTAATGGTTGTTTTGGTACATAACCACGAGCGTGAATTAAAGTGCCATCAACTAGTTTGTTATATTCGAAAACCAATACTCGGTATCGTTCTTTACGCCGAAAATTGATCCCAATATATTGAAAGCTGTCTTTACCAGATAATTTATGCGAGATAAGATCAAGATCTTCTTTGTAGACATTATATTGTAGAAAAAACTCATCATATAGGTTTTTGCCAATAATATCTTCTGGCTTAATGTCATCTGCATTAGTCCAGACACCTAAAGATGGTTCTGTAATCGTTAGAATATTAAAACCTACGTCAATTAGAAAATTTATTTCATTCTTATTACAAAATAGATATGGGAATGTTTTAATTAAGTTGGTGGATACATCATAAGACATTATTAACCTCACTTGTACTGATTACTCTAATACTAAATTAGTATACAAATACTTGGAAATCAATCCCAGATTAACGACACCAGACCACTCTACAATCGGTAGGCTTTTTTAAAAGCCACAACGCTAAAGTTTATTTTATTAGAATACGTCTCTCATAAAAAGGAACGTGTAGTAATAATCTTAGAAAAAATTACTAAGATACTATGATACCACAACCGTTCAATAAAAAATACCTTTCAATGTATTTTTCTAGGGGAAAAGAAATGTTTGATGATTTATCATTGTTTATAAATATAGTTGATTGCGGTAGTTATAGTAAAGCAACGAATAAATTAAATTTATATCAATCAAAAATTAGCCGCAGGATGAAAAACCTTGAAAATTCACTAGGAGTAAGTCTATTTAAGAAAAATACACGCAAAATGGAATTAACCGACACCGGAATGGTAGCATATAAAATGTTTAAAAATTCATTTTCCTCGTTACAAAATAAACTTGATGATTTTAGCGCATTAAATAAAGCAGTTTGCGGAGAAGTAAAAGTTATTTTACCCCCTTTATTTGCTAAGATATATATCAACAATCAGATATCAAAATTTGTATCTAATTACCCTGAAATTAAACTAAGACTATCATATTTAACAGCAAATGAAGAAGAATTGAATTATTTTAATAATTATGACTTGATAATAAATCACCTACCACCAAGTAAGCCATATCATATACTGAGAGTGTTATTTGAAAGTAAACTTATTTTAGTTACAACAAAAAATTATATTGACAGAAATAATGAAATTAAAAATCTTCACGACCTGATTGAGCATAAGATTATAACAACAGCCGAAAATGAGAAGCAACTATTAGCTTATGGTGAAAATAGTCATATTAATCAGAAAATTTCCCTTGGAAATGGCATTATAAATCTTAACTGTTGGAATGCAACGTTAGATTTACTACAACTAGGCGATACTATGGCTTTTATTCCCGAGTTCGCAATTAAAGCAGAGTTAAAGTCAGGTGCGTTAACTAGAGTATTGCCAGAGTTTCATTTCGGTAAGATTAAGTATTATCTGATTCAAGCAAATCATGAAACCAGTATGAAACATGAGATTGTCAAAGAATTTTTATACAGCTGTAGCCTTCCAGAAAACAAAGAACAAGATAACAGTATTAAACTACACCTTCAAAAAGACATTACTAAAAACAGCAGATTAAATTTATTAACTACTACTGCAAACAATAGGGGGCTCGAGCCTAATACTTACTCTTTCAGACTACGGTGAAATAATACACAGATATATAATAGAACTTACGCATCGACAAATTGATAATTTCATGTAACCATTGGCATTACTAAATTTTAACAAATATTACTCTCTAGTTAAATTAGAGAATTAAATTAAATTTGTAAATTCACTACAAAACAAATCAACAACTTAATGTAGAAATAATTTAGGCACGCAAGTTCTATATAAATTGTGTGATTCATAGACATCATTTCACTTTTTTGAGCCTTTTTCAGCTCCTGAATTGCCATTTCAGCATCGTAGTTATGGAGCTGAATATGCTCTTTTTTGTAATATAGTATGTAGCTAGACAACCAAAGCGGATTATTCCTAACCAATTTTAATCCATGAACCTAATAATTATTTATACATCTAAAAATAGGAAGTCAGACTTCTATTAATAGCTATATCCAAACTTAGGAAGCTACATTTATAATCGCTAGTTTATAAACAGATTATGAGTAATTATCTAAACTAGGCTAACTTTTTAAATAAGATTGATTATACAGTTAAAGATAAATATTAATCATCTGATTATTAAATTTTTAATTTTTTCAAGGAAGAATCATGCAAAATAGAAAAAGAATCATGCTCTTGCTAATGGCTAGCAGCATGCTTGGTTGTAGCCAAGGTGGTGGCGCCAATAGCAGCAATAGCACCCCACAACCTGCTCCGCTGACAAAAGAGCAAGCAGTAAGCATAGATGCAATGACAACTGTACCAAGTCTTAATGGCTCAAGTACTAAAGGTGTTCTTTATATTCATAACTATGGAACTACCCTCATTGATAACCTTACCTTTAATGTAAGAAATAGCTCGACAACGAAGCAAACTAAAGCTAACTCAAAAATAAAACAGGCTAACCAATTAGCCCAAAAATCAGCGAAAAAATCACTCGCAGCAAATGACGTTCAGAACCAACTGTCATTAAATGACACCTCTAAGTGTACGTCAATTCCGGCTGGTGGTTACTGTACTATCAGCTTTACTACTCCTGTACTTGAGTTTGCAGACAGTGGTACAAGTGTAGTAGAAATGAATTACAAGCAGAATGGAACAATGAAAAAAACACATCAATTAGTAAACTATGCTTATGTTGATGCAAGCTCTAAAAACAGCATAAATCTACTAGGTAACACCTCTGTTGCAATGCCACAAACTAAAGCCCGTCATATTGTAGGCTATCTGTATGCCACAGGTAAACCCGGTACAGTCTTTAATAATGTAGAAATTGCCAAATCAATCAATTATGCGGGTTTCAAAGTGGTTCGCGGCTTTGTTGCTAAACAACAAGTTACTGTGGGGCAAATTATTCCAGTTGAAATGGAATTGGAGCGTCAAAGCAACAAACCATTATCATTTCAAACATATGCTAAATGGGATAATGGAACTGTAATAAATAAATCAGCACTAAGAGCTGACTCTGTAAATACGGGCAATCCAGCTTCAATTAGTATCGACCCACTAAGTAATCAAGTAAGTTTTATCGTTGGTCAGGCTGCTATAATGCAAGCACCAAGCACTCAAGACAATATTGTCAATATTATCAATAATGGTAGTGCGGATGCTGATAGCGGCATTGAAGTTGTTGCTATTAGTGGTGATAGTCACACTAATCTGATTATCGACAATAACTGCTCAAATAGTCATTTAGCTCAAGGTGCAACTGATAGTTGTCAGGTGAAATTCTCTGTAACTGACTATAACTCAGGCAATGCTTTAGTAGAGTATCGTTATAAAGGTGAAAAAATTGCTTCACAAACAATCTACTGGGTAAATAATAAGGCAGTTCCCTCAATTAAGGCCACACCAAACACAAGTTCGGTAACCTATGATGCAGCGAGTACACCAGAAGAGATAGTAACCTACACTATTCAGAATATTGGTAAAGCTCCACTACAATCAGCAAGTTACTCAGCAAGACTTAGTAATGCTAGTATAACTGACTGGGAGGAAGTAACTAATAATTGTACTACAACTATCAATCCAGGCAGTAGTTGCCAAATTGAAAGAAGATTTAAGCCTAAATCAGCACATGGCATCGGTAATAGTTTTTATACAATTGCAGGTAGCTATAACGGTAAAAGTTATAACTTTGCATCATTACCAATAAAATACACTATTAATGGTGAACCATTATTGTCTATTAGTGCCTCTAATAATGTTATGGTATTAGTTGCTGATGGAGTTAGCACTGTAAGTAAAACATTCTCAATTAAAAATGATGGTAATGTAAAAGCAACTAACTTGAGCGCAAATCTTATTGATACTTCAGCCAATGACCCAAAACCAGTGATAGATGTTAATGGTTGTAGTAGTGACCTAGCCAAGGATGCTAGTTGTGAAATAACCGTAAAATATGGACCTGCTCCCTTAGACTATAATGCATCTCAAACCGGTACTGCTACACTAGAGCTAAATTACAAAGGTGGAACTAGTGATGCAGAAAGAAATGCTCAAAAAACAACAGATTACGAACTAACAGGTCATAATAGCAGTGTTGTTGTTGATGACCCAAGTGGTGAAAACACAAATGGTAGCGGAACACAAGCTGATCCATTTACAACTAACTCAACTGTTGAAGGAAGCAAAATTACAATTGAGTATCATAATAATACTGCGGTTGATATGAATAATTTCAATGTAAATACAAATACTATTCCTTCAGGATATATTATTTCCCCAGAAGAAACAACCTGCGCTACAGGAACTAGTGTTTCTGATTTGAATGCCCATAGCAGTTGTAAATTGGTATTAATAATTGATCCAGCAACACTAGCAGACGTACCAGGAGCTACCTCAGAAATGGATATTAGCTTCGAAAAACCGCAAACTAGCTGGAAAATTGATGACAAATCATTTACACAACCAGGTAATGGAACAATTTATGTAAATTACTCACAGCCGCAGGCAACTTTTGGTGCTGCACAGGTAGGAACTTCAATAACTCTAGATCTATCTATAGCAAACAGTAGTTTATTACCTGCTACAGCAAATCCAAAATTTGTATTAGATCAGTTCTTAACTGCAGCTCCGACTGTGTCAAGCGGCTGTACTAGTACTCTGGAAGAGGATTATGGTGATGGGATGGGATATTACTCAGTTAGCTGTGATTTAAATCAAGGTAGCCCACAAATAACCTTACCAATGCCTGATTATCTGTGTGACATCACTATTGATAACTTCCTGTCAGTAGAAAATGCTCCTGCTAAAACAGTAATGCCAGCATACTTTGGTTTCCAGTACACTGCTCCTCAGTGTAGTATCTAAAATCTACTTTAGATAAAAATGACTGCATTACGCAGTCATTTTTATTACCTAAATATAGAACGATGACTTCTATAAATAGCTATATTCAGACTTGACATTAGATTGTTATAATTCCTGAATCTATCAACTTAATGAAGTTTAGGGTGTTTAAATGAAATTTTTTATAAGTCAACTTAATAAAAAGTTATTACAAAGCTTATTTATCGGAACTATATTCCTAGGAATAACCGCCTGTACAGGTAATAAGCAGCCTAATGACAATAACCAATTTCTAGATAGACAAATTTTGATTGATACTGTCGGAACAATTCCAGTTATAAATGGAAAATCTACCAATAGTGGAGTTTACATTCATAACTTGAGTAGCATAACAATAAATAATATCAATTACCATGTGATTAATGGCACCACAGATTACAAACTTGAGCTCGATAACAAGGAAACCTGTAGTGAAATTGCCCCTGGCGGAAGTTGTTTATTAAAGTTCACTACTCCAGAGCTAAACCCTAGCGATGCAGGAAGTGCATTACTTGTCGCAGAATACAATGGTAAACAAACTAAACAACTACTTAACTACCAATACATTGATCGGCATAACTATCAGAGAGTAAGCTTTAGCAATCCATTGATTCAACTTGATCGTAGCCATCCATACGCAACTGTTTATGCTTTTAATCCGCTAATAAATCAAGGCTATTCAGGGAAACTTGAAATGGATAATACTAGTAGTCAAATTGTAAATGGTATAAAGGATAATAAATTAATTTTGGCAGCAAATCAGGTTCTCCCAATTGAGATTAAACTAGCAGATATGATAATGGACAAACGAACAAGTATGTATCTTGCAGAAGATACAGAACAACCAGTAATGCAGATTATGGTTAGCCCTGAAAATAAAGCTAATCTCCTTGTTAGTAATAGTGGAGTTTTAGACCTAACAAAAACAACTATCGGTAAGTTTACCCTATACAATAATGGTGTTTCAACTGCTACTAACATCAATCTAATTGCAGACAATGCAAATAAAATCATGATAAGCCCAGACAGTGAAAATGGCTGCATTCAAGGGGGTGATCTTGAAGCTGGAGCCAGTTGTAATTATCAGCTAACTGTACTAGATAAAAATGGCTCTGACGTAAGGGTACTATACCTCAGTTACAATAATGGAATAAATGAAATACGTGAAGCTCATAGTCTGGCATATATCGGAGATACTAAACAACCATCACTACGGATAGCACCTGAAATATCAAAACTGAATATCGATGGTGGCAATGTTGCTCAAGTTAAATTTATTCTCAACAATATCGGTGACTTATCACTTGAGGGGATACAGAATATACTGAGGAGTACACAGCTACAATCTACAGTGGGAATAAATACTGTAACAAGCAACTGCAAGGACACTCTTGCCGCAGGTAGTAGCTGCCAAATAACAGCTCAGATAGATGCAGTAAGTAACTGGAATGAGAGCGGAATTATTTACTTATCTACCGAAGGTTATAATTCTATAAAAACAACTAAACACTATAACTTTGTGAGCTTACCATTAAAGGTGGAAGTTACCGATAAAACCCAGTTAGCACTCACAGATTTTCGTCCATTAAATGAGGCTAACAACATTCGAATCAATACTGAGCTTGAATTATTTTTTAATAAACCAGTTAAGCTTGACAGCATGATTAGCCCAAATATCGAGCTTGAAACAAATGCTGGGGAAAAGGTTACACTTGAATCAGGTGTAGCGATCACTGATCAGCATATATCACTTAAACCAGACACCACCCTTAAAGAAAACACTCAGTACAAAATAGTAATAAATCAAACAGCTATTATGGATCAGAATGGTAAACCACTTGGAAATGATAGCCACTACATAGTGGGAAGCTTTACAACTGGAGATTTTACTGCTCCGACTATCATTAATTTTGCTCCGACAAACGGGCAAAGCAACGTATCAACTACTAACCCGGATATTTTTGTGCGATTTAGTGAAGCCATGGATACAAGTACCATCAATACAAACTCGATTTATCTGGAGAGCGATATTGGTAAAGTTAAGTTTACAGGAATAAGCACACGGATTGAAAGTGGCGAAAGCATGGTACGCGTCATTTTGAGCAATGGTAATGAGCTTGCAAAAAAAGTCCAGTACAATCTGATTATTGATGAAACACAAATTAAGGATAAAGCAGGAAATCCAGTTGGAAATAATAGCAAAACAATTTTATCAAGTTTTGCTACCAATAACGGAAATGCCCCTAAAGTAGAACAAACGCAAGGAACTGTTAGATCTAGCTTTGCAAAAGTAATCAACGGGATACTTTATGATAATACTGATGACACTGGGGGTTCAGCAACTGAAATAAGGCTTAGTCTTGGTTTTAGAAATCAAGATATGACTCGGATTATTGATAAAATTGAACTTAATAATACAACGAAAAGCAAATTAACTCAGCTAGACATGATATTAGTATCTGATACCTGCCAGCAAAAGCTGGCATATAATCAATACTGTAGCATAAGCTACAGATTGCCCGGTAATGTAAGAAGAAATCCAGCTAATTTTGATTTTAATTTTACATGGGGATACAACATTTATACCGATAATTCACAAAACATTTACAGTATTGAACTACCAAAATCTCCATGGCAAAATATTGCTATAGTTAATCCAACTTTTACGATTGAGAGTTTTGTCCAGATTAAGGATGCATCTAAAACTATATTATTAAACTTCACAAACTTGTATAACCCTAATCTTGGTGGTAACGATATTAACATTGGTAGACCAAAAAGCGGTCAAACTTGTGCAACATATGATTCAAAAAATGCAAGTCAGCAATGCAGCTCAAACATGGTAGCAGATTCATATACAGGTAAAAAAACATTAACAGTTACTGCTTGGAGTATTGTTACAGTTAGCCAAGATTATGAGGTGGCGCGATTAATCTACGTCACTCAAAATAAATACACAGGAAACCTTGGTGGGGTTAGTGGAGCAAATCAAAAGTGTCAAGCTGAAGCACCAACTGGCACCACCGCTAAAGCGTTGCTTGAACTATCACGACCAACAATAAAAGGCGCGAGATATTTTAATGTCTATGATGATTTTGTCGGTACCGCTCTTGATAATAATACTTTTAGAAGCGATGGTTCATTAGAGTCAGCTATTGACATCAACAAAGATGCTACAACATGGTATGGTTCAGCAGCAAATCCAGATAGAGATTGTTCGAACTGGACTATGACTGGGGTTGCTTGGGCTTCAACTGGAAGTTCAAAATACAGCACCGCACAATGGAATAGTTTTGGATCAGCACAATGTGGGGCAACATTATCTTTATTTTGTGTAACACAATAATTCAAAGACCTATTCAATAAACATAATTAAAGGGGTAATTATGAAATATTTGAGAGTATTTGAATGGAGGTCAGTATCTGCTGTTGATTATATAGCCACGACTAATAACTGTAATTTTGAATATACAATCAGAGTGGTTGGCTATAGGTTTCAACTTAGGATAAGAGCCACAGATCATACAAATGAAATATGTAGAGAATTTAACCGCTTACATGATGCGATGCAATTTGCATATGAGCATTACTGGGAGCAAATCAATTTTAATAGCTAATAAAGCTATCTTTGAGGAATTATGAAGAAGAGTTATATTATCAGTATGATAGCCGCCAGCTTGTGGTCAATAATACCCGCAGCTAACGCCAGTGCTTATTTGAATGTCAATGCGGGGGTCGGCACCCAGCAATTTTTGGATCAAAACGCCACATTTGCCACCACCCTAAATGCTGGCTACGAGTTTAACCCATACTTTGCTCTGGATGGTGGTTATGCGATGCTTGTAGGTACTCAATACAATGGCAATCAGGGCAATAATGTTTTTATGAATGTGGCAGCCAAGGGGATTTTGCGTCCAGCCCGAGATCTGAATCTTTATGGTCGAATTGGTGGAGGGCTTGGTAGTATGAATTGGACAAACAGTACAAATAACAATAATAGTTGCAACAATGAGATTAGTGCAGTTGGTCTAATCGGGGTTGGATTAGGTTATAGCATCACTCAAAACCTTGAACTACACTTGGAAGATAATGCTTATATACCACTTGGAATAGGTTCGCAATCCTCTGGAGTTGTTAATTTATTACTGGGTGGGATTCAAATAAATTTTTAGCGACCGTAAGTCGGTCTATTAAAAAGGTGAAACTATAAAATGCGTAATTATTTTAACATCTTCTTTACATCAATAATTTTTTGTGGGGCAGTATCTGCTACCAGTTATACACTGATAAAACCAATGGCTGATTGCGAAATTGATAAAAGTTGTAGTCTAAATAAACATTTATATGCTAAGTTGGATAACTATTTCATTGTTCCTGAAAAGCAAATTATAGGGAATACTGAGCAGGCACTAGTAATTAATATTGGTGAAAATGCCAGCTCATTGACTCCTTATGCAGTAATGTTAGATAGAGATATATCCAAAGATGTCAAACTAAAAGATATCAAATGTAATTCTCACGATGCAATGTGCTACATCCTCTACTCATCCAATAAAAATAGTGCCGTTATTGCAATTAATATAACTAGTTTACGCAATAGCTCAGGGAGCGATTATCAGGCATCAGTTCTTCCATTTAAGCAATCGTATATAAGTATTGAGCTATTAGCAGATCACTCGTATGAGTATTCACCTTCACCAGCAAAAATACTGCCATTTAAGTTGCATTAGTAGATTATTTACAAGAACATAAAATTTATATCAATCTTTTAGGCAAAATTCATGGAGTATTTTATATTAGTCTTTTTTGGAGTCCTCACCGGAATGACTGCTAGTTTGTTTGGTTTTGGTGGAGGGTTTGTAATCGTACCACTAATCTACCATATGGTTGGGAATAATCCACATGCTATGCAGATTGCAGTTGCCACATCAACTAGCATCATGATAATTAATTCAATAAATGCGATTTACCGTCATAATCGAGCAGGAAATATATTATGGTCGTGGGTAACACCGATAGCGTATTTTATTGGCATAGGAAGTATTTTTGGGGCAGCATTGGCAAGTCATCTGGGTGATAAAGTGGTTAAATATACTTTCGTGGCATATATAAGCTATGTGATTTATGACTGTCTAACAAAAAAGGAATTTATCCAGCAAAAAGCAAGCAGCAAAACTCTTTCTACTCAACAAAAAATCTGGAATGGATTGGGTATAGGCATTATTGCCAGTGCACTTGGAGTTGGAGGCAGTGTACTTACCGTTCCTTTAATGCGTAAATTGGGGCTAAGTATGAAGCATGCTGTTGCTTTAGCCAACCCATTAAGCTTACCAGTGGCAATAATTGCTACTATTATATATATTATCCTTGGTGAGAAGACAAATATTAACCCTGACCACATGTATCTTGGTTTTATTTATCTGCCAGGGGTAATCATTCTTTCGATTTGTGGCTTTATTGGAGTACCTATTGGTACGCATCTTGCAGGAAAGATAAGCGATCAATTACATGCAAAAATATATATTGGCTTACTATTTATAGCCATATTGAGCATTTTGGTTTAGCATATTTTATGGCTAACAAGATGTAAATATCTCTGTTAGCAAAGTTCATGGGTAATTGCGATGCATTTACCATGATTGACAATCCTGTATCTGGCTTACTTCCTCACTATTCCCTTGGTAAGTCCAGATACAGAGAGCTGTCATTATATCATCAAAGTTAAAGATCATACCAAATTATAGATAACTATTACCACCCTAAACACATCGATTATAATATTGGAGATTAGTTCAAATAATGAAAATTTAACCTCTAAAAGCTTTTATTTACCGGAAACTTCAACTTTTCATTATTAAATTAATTTCTCATTGTTTTATCGGAGATAAGTAATGAATCATTGCATTATGAGTTTTATCTAATAAAAAAACGTTTAGATAACTTCCTTTATTACATTTGGGATATAGCCATAAACGTAAATCATCAATTTGACCATTAGTACTACTTCTAATAACTTGATCACTACAAACAACATCTGCTCTATAGAAGCTAAGATTAGAAGCATTTGGAATCATAGACTCTACTAATTGTATACGGAAACCCTCACTATCTTCCTGCAAATGATAATAGCGATCATCTGCGACCTGAATTTGCTTGCCTTGACTATCAATTAGCTTGATCCATTGATTATCATGACGGATTTTTTTCTTCGAGAACCATCCACCTTCCTCGGTATAACTTGGCGACTCATTACTCATATAGCGATTAAATGGTGTAGTCGCTTTAGTACAGCCACCTGTTATGCTACATTGATTAAACACAAAATTAACTACACCATACTTTGTCGGATCAATATTAAATGAAATATCACCAAATGGCACATTATTGATAGTTGGAGAATTTATCTTAAATGACCAACCACTGCTAGTTTTAGTTTCTAGTACCATTAAGTCTGAATTTTTATAGTCACACTCTCCAGAAATGCATCGTGCCATCTGATTATTACTTTGTAATTCCAGAGTACCCTGGACTGTTAATGGGACAGAAGAAATATTGCGAGTAAACTGAGTATAATAATCAGGCTTGATATTTCCATTCATTTGGTTGAAAGCAGAATAAGACCAGAAGGCTCCGCCTATCACCGCAAAAATCCCGGCCGCTATTCCAATAGGTCCGGAAGCAACAAAAATAGCCAACGCACCGCCAATAAAGGTCAAACTCGCCCCTATTGTATTGGTTAAGTCAACCTCATTTGCTGCACTTGCTGGCGCATATTCTGGATCATATTTAGAATCTATTTTATAATCAAAAGTTGCACTATAATGTGGGCAGCTAAGCGTAATCTTATATTTTTGTCGAATTCCATTAATTGCATTTTCATAATAGCCTTTTTCTATTGGTATTACCTTAAAATAAGTGTCGATAAATGGATATCTTGTAGCTGTATTTAACAGTAACATCCCATATTTATCCATCGAGACCACGTCAATATTTTTATTGGCCTTAATCAGTGTATCAACATATTTCATATATTCATCAAAAGTTTTACCAGAGAACCTTCCACTATCCTCATGATTACAGGCAGCATAATCTTGACAGATTCGTTGACGGGCAGGAATAGATATGGTTTGCGGCATATGCAAATCATACTTAAAAAACATTACATTGGAGCTATTTGAACCACTGGCTTCGATTTTTACATCACAATCAGTATTATTATAAAAATTGAAATCAAGCGAGTTACCACGCATGGTAATCGGTACTGAGCGACGGCTATCACTAGGGGCATCGCCTAAAGCTGCAAATGAATTATAACTGGCTGCTACCAGAACTAAAAATAATGTTTTTTTCATGCTATTTCCTAATTACATTTAGCATCTGTTACATAGATATGAGTCACTAATGAAGAACCATGAATGTCGCTATAGCTTTGATTAAGCGACTGAACATCTGGCCACGAAGAGCCGCTACTACTCCAGCTCAATGGGATTATTGAAACGTTATAGCAACTATCAAATCCAGTGATAACTTTATACATAGTAAAATTGTTTGAAGCATTATTAGTCTGAAAAAATGAGTCTACTTTTCTGTAGTAATCTTCAAGTTTAGGGTAAGACCGGTAACTATATCTATCAAATTTTTTATAAATAGGATTATTTTTATTTAAATTGATTAGTTCAGATGGTTTAATCACCTGCTCAACCTTTTCCGCCAAAGTTTGTGTTCCCGCTATAGAAATAGTTGTAATTTGGTTAAATTCAGAATCAGTTACGGGATATAACCAGTAATTAAGGGAACTTATATAAACTGAACGAGTATCGATAAAATTATCATTATATGCACTATCACCATCTTTAGAAGTGCCAAAGCGAACAAGATATTGCTTATCTGCATCTATTATATTTACAGCATTTCCAAAGGCAATATACTCATCTGAGCTGGCAACTTCTTTGGTTTGATTTAAGGCAAATGGAATTCTTAATGGAAAATATTTAGCCCCTTTTTTGGTTGCCTCTGCTATAAATAACGTAAATGCATTATTTTTTATATCACCTGGTTGTTTATTATTCTCTTGCTCCCCAGCTAACTTAGGTGGAATGGAATCGTTATTACTAGTAAAAATCTTTATATTATAGTCACTTAACTGTCCACTGGTAATCCAACTACTACTATCACTTGGATCCGGATCTTCACCATTTATTGCACCTTTAGTATTGGCAAACAACCTGACTGTACCAACATCTGAGTAGTTATGAATTATCACATCAATAAACCGATATGATTTATCAGCTTCTTGATCAACTTCTTCACTCACTACTGTGTCTGGTTTAATATCAAATTCATGTTTATCCGTATGTTGCGATGGATCTAAGTAATCAGTTTCAAGAAAGTAAGAGGTAGAAAAATCCACATACTGTTTAATCGGCACCCCCAGATTGGTGCTGGTAATTGCCGGCAGCTCATTTAATTTTGAATTGCTAACAACTGAAGCCTCCACTATTTTTGCACTGGAATTATTGATTAATGCGCTAGCATTACCAGCTGCATTATCTTGAATTTGATTATTATTACCAAGATTACAACCATACTGACTAAGTGCAGTTAGCCCCAGAATAGTGCAAAGTATGTTTTTCTTCATAAATTTATCACTCTTTCTAAAAAAATATTTTTGTATTACTGCAAATACAATTACTATTACTCGCATAAGTTACAAAGGGTTACTTACCGAAATTTTTATAGTATTTGATGTTTTAGAATTAGGAATACTAATTGTCCCATAAATATTGGCAACGCCAACGCTATTTGCAGCTCTAAATTTCCCTGTCACTGGATCTATCAAGGTAATTAACTGCTCATTATCATTGTGCCAATTTATTTCATGAGTTACGTCTTGGCTAGTATTGCTTTGGTTATCAAAAACAGCTGTTGCCTTAATATAAAAATTGTTTAACGACCGAATTGTCCCAGTTATTGGATTACCAGAAAGATCCGTGGCTTTAATGTCAAGGCTTTTAATTGTTGTTTGTGGTAGAACAACTATATTCAAATTATTTGATTGCACATAACTGCCATCATTAATCGAAGCAAAAACTCCAACTGTCACATCATTATCAGTTGAATTTGCATATAATAGTCCTTTATTTTTATCTATAGAAACATACTGAGTGTTATTACCAGTTTTCCACCAACTAGCTTGACTAGTTACATCTTCAGTAGTATTATTTGAAAGATGTGCTATTGCCTTTAGTGGTGATGTTGTTCCGGCAACTAAAGTTGAATCCACAATTGAAACCTCAAGGCTAGTTATACTCGCATGAATTACTTCTAGATTAAGCTCATTGGATGTGATTGAATTATAAGTAGCTTTAACCTTTATCTTTCCTGCTTTATTTGCCGTTACTAAACCATTAGCTGAAATATTGGCAATGCTGGAATCAGAGTTGATCCACGATACCTGAGTTGTTACCGTTTGCGTTGTATTATCAGAATAAGTTGCAACCGCTGTTAATTGAGTTGTTAATCCCTGAATTATCGTTGATGACGCCGAGGTAATCGCTATACTCTTAATAGTTGCGGCACGGACTGTTACTCCTAGGCTATTCGATGTTACTCCAGCCAAGCTTGCTGTTACATTTGCTGAACCTGCTTTATTCGCATGCGCTACTCCGTCTGCTGTTACATTTACGATACTGCTATCGCTTGATGCCCAACTTACCTGATTGGTTAGCTGCTGACTACTGCCATCACTATAATGTCCAGTTGCGGTCAGTTTACCTGAAGTACCTGCTACTAAAGTATTATCATCAATATTAATCTCAATGCTTTTTAATACTGCGGCACGGACTGTTACGCTCAAGCTATTCGATGTTACTCCAGCCAAGCTTGCTGTTACATTTGCTGAACCTGCTTTATTCGCATGCGCTACTCCGTCTGCTGTTACATTTACGATACTACTATCGCTTGATGCCCAGCTTACCTGATTGGTTAGCTGCTGACTACTGCCATCACTATAATGTCCAGTTGCGGTCAGTTTACCTGAAGTACCTGCTACTAAAGTATTATCATCAATATTGATCTCGATGCTTTTTAATATTGCGGCACGGACTGTTACTCCTAAGCTATTCGATGTTACTCCAGCCAAGCTTGCTGTTACATTTGCTGAACCTGCTTTATTCGCATGAGCCACTCCGTCTGCTGTTACATTTACGATACTACTATCGCTTGATGCCCAGCTTACCTGATTGGTTAGCTGCTGACTACTGCCATCACTATAATGTCCAGTTGCGGTCAGTTTACCTGAAGTACCTGCTACTAAAGTATTATCATCAATATTAATCTCAATGCTTTTTAATATTGCGGCACGGACTGTTACGCTCAAGCTATTCGATGTTACTCCAGCCAAGCTTGCTGTTACATTTGCTGAACCTGCTTTATTCGCATGAGCCACTCCGTCTGCTGTTACATTTACGATACTGCTATCGCTTGATGCCCAGCTTACCTGATTGGTTAGCTGCTGACTACTGCCATCACTATAATGTCCAGTTGCGGTCAGTTTACCTGAAGTACCTGCTACTAAAGTATTATCATCAATATTAATCTCAATGCTTTTTAATACTGCGGCACGGACTGTTAGTCCTAGGCTATTCGATGTTACTCCAGCCAAGCTTGCTGTTACATTTGCTGAACCTGCTTTATTCGCATGAGCCACTCCGTCTGCTGTTACATTTACGATACTGCTATCGCTTGATGCCCAACTTACCTGATTGGTTAGCTGCTGACTACTGCCATCACTATAATGTCCAGTTGCGGTCAGTTTACCTGAAGTACCTGCTACTAAAGTATTATCATCAATATTAATCTCAATGCTTTTTAATGAAATATCCTTAACTATAACAGACAAGCTATTAGAGCTTATCGAATCCATAGACGCGCTTACGCTAGCACTTCCAGCAGTCAAAGCACTTGCGTTACCATTACTCCCAACGGATAGAATAGAACTATCGCTAGCTATCCAAGTAACACTATTAGTTAGATCAAGACTACTACCATCAGAGTAGGAGCCCATTGCCTTAAACTGGATGCTAGCATTCTTGGCTACCTCCAAAGTTCCTTCTGAATTAATAACGATCGAATTTAATCTAACATCCAGAGCTTTGACTGAAATAGCCAAAGGTTCGGATATTTTATCAGCCAAAGAAGCCGTAATAATCACAGGTGCTGATTTAAGAGTAGAATGTAGCGTAGTAATCATCCCAGAATCATCAATACGAATAGCATCCCCAGATACTCCCCACTTAACTAAAGAGGTAATATCTTTACGAATACCATTAGTATAAACGCCTGTTGCTATCATTTGCACCGAGACACCGACGGGTAAACTTGTTGCTGCGGAAGAGCTTATCTCAATTGAACTTAGCACTTCCGGATTAACTGGATCATTATTAGCAGAGGAGCCTCCACCGCCATTGCCACCATTACATGCCACAAAAAACAGGACACTAATAAAGATAAATATTTTTTTTAACATATACTTATAACCTATAATAAACAATAAACGCAGATAAACTGATTTATAAAAAACAACACTAATTACTTAGGCGAATATACCTACAGAGTAACAATGCAGATAAAGCAATAAAAAAGCAGGTATAGCATACTGGAGCCAGATAAATTTGTCCTGTATATTCAATGAGTTTGCTAATCAGTAACGGCGCCGCTCCGCCAAAAGTAGCCGCCGAAAGATTATAAGCTAGGGCTACACCACTTAACCTTACTTCAACCGGAAACATTTGTGTTATGTATAATGGTATAATAACCGCGAATAGCCCCTGAAATATCATAATTAAAATATATCCAAATGGTAGATCAATCTCACTGACCACCAAGAAAAACCCTACAGGAATAACTAAACTATTAATGAATAATGCAAAAAACAGAAAGTTACGGATATTTTGTACTTGCCTAAAAAAATACCCAAATGAGAACGTAGCAACTACCCCCATAGCAATACAGATTGGCATTATTTCGCTGACGAAAAGTCTATCCTGATTCAGCACGGATTTCAAATAATTTGGCATATAAATCATACTGATATTAGTACATATCTGTTGGGTAACTGCAAGAAATATGGCTATGATAAGCTCACGACGATATTGGCTGAAAATAGTAGCTAATGGTAGACGTGGGTGCTCTCTAACACTCCTAAAAGCAGTAGTTTCATGTAATGATTGTCGAACCAGATAACTGATCAAACAAATAATACTACCAATAGCAAATGGAATCCTCCAGCCATACTCATTTAAAGCTACCTGGGTCAGGTGTTCGGTTAAATAACGGTGGATCAAAGCAGCAAATAAAAAACCACTATATACCCCTGACATCATTACACCAAATGCCAATATTCGCGTCTTTTTCATGGATTCAGAAAGAAAAACGAAGGCGGTTGGTAACTCTCCGCCAAGAGCCAGTCCCTGAATAACTCGAAATAACACGAGCAATACTGGAGCGGCAACCCCGATCTGCGCATAAGTAGGAAGGGCGGCAATCCCAAGTGTTGACAGCCCCATCAATAGTATGGTTGCGACCAACACTTTTTTACGCCCATATTCATCACCTAAGTGGCTAAAAATGATTCCACCTACCGGGCGCAATAAATAGCCGACCAGAAAAAGCGTATAGCTTTGTATAACTGCGCCATAGTGGCTGTCTGCCGGGAAAAACTGTGGAGCAAAATAAACTACAAAAATACCGTAAATGGCAAAATCATAGAGCTCAAGCATTCCACCGATAAAGGAAAGCCCAATTACTTTAGTATCTTCAGTACGTTGTTTATTTTGCATAAATAATCCCATTAACTAAACTAAAAGCATTTCAGAATATCCCGATTAATTAGCAAATATTGTTCAACATCATACTTACCAAGATAAGTAATAAACTGAAGACTGCCCCTAAAAATTCTTGATAACATAGACATAAATATCTTTCTTCGTAATTATTCTGACTTAAATAATACAAACCCAGTATAAATTATTAAAAGCGTAGTCAAGGCCGCATAAACAGGATGATGCCAGTAAGCCCACACTTTAGCCCCGCAACCAGCAGCACAAAGTAGAAGGATTATTCCCTTCATGCCACGTATTACAATACTTGGTAAAGCACATAAAAAAAGTACGGCTTCACCAACCAACAATAAAATATCACTATCGATAGCGATAGCCATTAGGCACTCCTAAAAGTAAATGTTTTCAAAAATAACACGTTATTTTCGACGAAAAATACATATAAATGCTATAGTCAAAAATAGAAATCATCTTCCTATTTTTAGGTGATGAAAATAAGTGAATTAAAGCTAGTTTAGTGTGTATGTTTTTGGTAGCTTGACTAACTTTAAACAGGCGATTAGCCTTATCTAACACGAAATATGCAGTAAAAATTAGAGATGCTGTGGTAGTTCATAATCATAGTCAATAACTCGTTCTTCACCGTTTACATTCAAGGATATTTTCAGCTTTTGACTGGTACGGTTTAATTTACTAACAATTAAACAATTATCTTTTCTGCAAGAAGAATGAATTGACTCGCCTTCAGCTGAAACTAATAGAACATTACTCAAATGCAGATAGTTATTTTTTTTATTAGAAATATTAATTTTGACTATACATTTAGAATCACTACAATGATTAGTCTGGCTACTTATATCAATTTGCTCCATAATATTTGCAGCATGAGCATAATAAGCACAAATCAACATCCCACAAAGAAATATAATTTGTTTTTTCATCGTTATTCTCCTGTTACTGGTGAAATTTTTGGAATTAAAAATTCACGGCTAAAAGCAATAATAGAACTCTTTCATAACCCATTATTTCGCTCTTAGACTAGGAATAAAGACTTTGAAAAACGGAATGTACACGTAAGTACATGAGTATCACAGAAGTCTTTATGACAACGCATTAGAGTTAAAGAAGAAGGTTAGGAAAGAGGTTTAATAACGTAATTATCTGATAAAGATATTATCCCTGGCTATAGCTAAAAACAGAAATCAATAATCTATAAATAGATAAAAAAAGAAGGATGCTTCCTAGAAAGTGGATATAGAAGCATCCCAAAAGGAGATAAGCGTGATAGAAGGAATAATAATCACGTTTATCTCGGGCAGATAGCACAAAAAAGCAAGCTATTCGCTAATGAATAAAATAATCAAATGATCAAATCACCTACTGTCCACCGCGGACAGGCCAAACATAGTAGTTGAGAGTCACGTCGAGCGAACCACTGAGACCGCTATTCATATTGACGCCCCAGGCACCATTACCACCCGGAGTAGACGACCAATAGTAGTAGGAACGCACATTACTAAATCCCGCTGAAATTAGCCAAGTTGCCTGATTAGCATTGGCATAGTTAAACAAGCTTAAAAGTTCTTTTTGCTTTGGCAAGCGCCAGTCACTATATCCACATAGATGGTAGCCAGTAGCACCACTATTGGTATTCATGGCATCAATAGCCTCCTGTGCAGGATAAGTATTAGGATTAGCAGATGTATCCTGCCATTTTTTTAACCCGAATAAGTTAGCATCCTTTGCCCACATTAGCCCGGTTAATTTATCGGTTACACAGTCACCACTTACTACGAAGCGGGTAGTTGGCCATTCTTTACCGGCACCTGCTGTTGCGGTATTACCTGGTCCTGTTTTTGCCACTTCAGCAATATTCGCCGCACTAGCTAAGCCACATAGGCTAGCTAATAGTAGGCCTAATTTAATTGTTTTATATTTCATTATTACTCCTTGTGATTTATATTTACTATTAATTTTGAATAACATAATGACTTACTGCCTCTCGTTCCTTTATCCGGCAATAGCTATTGCCTGTTTCTTTTACGATTAATACGCTATATCCATTGCTTAACAGCAATTGCCTATAGTATGCTTCTTTCCGTAGAAAGGAAAACTATAAATCATATTCTTATCAATATTGATAAAAAAGCCCGGTATGTCAAACTGCAAATAATATACAGACTAAGCTTTTCCATTTAATCTATCCACTGCCCCATGAGTACCTTTATTTACCCGACAAGCATAGCTATCATGAATGAAGAGCGGTTCAAATATTTTAGTTAGCCGCTCTATCAATACATGATGTACCACCCGATCCCTAAAATCAGCTGCGATGATCTCGCGGAGCTTGGGTTTCTCAACCACAAAGCACACACAGCGGGATGGCTGGTAACTTTTATTTTGCAGCTCAGTACTTAAATTAAGTAGATTAACTTCGGCAGCCAATTCAAATTTAAGCGCATTGATAGTGCCACGCTTACGCTTGCGGCACTCCAAATAACGCTGATACAAATTGGCAAATGAAAAAATATATTCTTCCATAGCCTGATACCCTATCATTCTACTTATTTAAGTAATACTATCACTATCCACCGCAGGCCAAACATAGTTGTTGTTAGTCACGTCGTTCGAACCACTGTTACCGTTATTCATATTGACGTTCCAGGCACCATTACCACCCGGAGTAGACGACCAATAGTTGTTGGTCTGCACATTAACTAGCCAACTTTATTTCACTATTCCACCCTTTCTACCAGCAGGAATAGTTAGCTTTTTATACCATCGTCCACCCAAAAGCAGCCAATGGTGTAGCTAGCGCACAGTGATAAAACTCGGCACTCCCATAAAGACTATCCTTTATAGTTCTCGCCGTTACACCCATGAACCATACTCAAGTACGGCTCACCGGAGTAATCTTTCGATAACTTTCGATACTTTTAATCCATCCCTCATTCTGACGAGCTAAAAGTATCGTCTCCTCCATCGCATAGACAAATGAATTAAGATTCCTAAATGCACCGATTTCCTTACATATTCGCATACAGACTTTTAATATCTCTATTTTTAATCTAAACTTTTACTCGCAGTATTTGAATCGTGGACGCGAAGCATTGCTATTAAAAGCGACGACATGTACATAACAGTACATTAGGAGCTTTTTATAAAATGCGCCAAAGTCCAGGGTTCAAAGACAATGAGTAGCTAAAGTGACAAACAACTTTCTCTAGATAAACACATAAAGCCAGAGCTTTCTGATAGATTGGCAAATTCTCATAATACGCCATTTTTATCTCCTCATCACTAGATAAAATTATCATTTTAGGCAGGTGCTACGCACCTGCAAATAATCAAATGATCAAATATCCTACTGTCCACCGCGGACTGGCCAAACATAGTTGAGGCTAGTCACGCCGGTCGAACCACTGCTACCGGCAAGCATATTGACGCGCCAGGCACCATTACCACCCGGAGTAGACGACCAATAGCCGCCGGCCTCCACATTACTAAATACCTGTGAATTTAGCCAAGTAGCTTGATTACCACTTGCGGCAGCATAATTAAGCAGGCTTAATAGTTCGTTTTGGGTTGGTAAGCGCCAGTCACTATGTCCACATAGCTGGTAGCCAGTAGCACCACTATTGGTATTCATGGCATCAATAGCCTCCTGTGCAGGATAAGTATTAGGATTAGCAGATGTATCCTGCCATCTTTTTGCCCCGAATAAGTTAGCATTCTTTGCCCACATTAGCCCGGTAAGATTATCGGTAATACAATTTGCTTCAGCTCCACTACCTACTGTAAAGCGCGTAGCTACAGTGCCATTAGTTCCCCAAGTGATACCAGTTCCTGCGGTTGCAGCATCTCCAGGCACGTCTGCCGCCAGATACACATACGGAGCAGTTACCGTCCCAGTTATGCCACTATATGTCTGTGGTGATGCATTGCCATTGATGGTTGCACTATTATCTGCTGATACCGTAAACCCGATACCTGAAGCACTACTAACGGTTATTTCATTACCGACGCTACTATTGCCAATATTTGCTGGATCCCAGAATGAATAATCACCACTACTCGTATTATATGGGGTAACAATAATTGTACAGCTAGGATTAGTGCTTGAATTAAGATTACAGGTACTGGATGAAAGTGTAGCACCAAATATATCACTAGTAAAACCACTAAACGTAACTGTACTAGTACCGCCAGTTATCGTTGCAGTGAAAGAATAGGGGTTACCCATCACTGTTGACCAGTTAGCTACTGGAGTAATTGTAATTGCAGGTGCAGGTGGAGCTTGTACCGTCACATAAGTTAGATTGCTGCCTACAGCCTGACTAGTCCCTGACGGATTTGCTTGGTCTGTCCAGTTCTCCGTCATTACATTCTGATTGAAGTTATTAGTTCCTACCGTTCCGCTATTGATTGTGTACTCTACGGTACAGGTATTGCTGCCTGTATTCGGTAAATTAGTGCCAGTTGAAGATGCACATGTACCACCACTTCTTGTATAGCCAGTAGTTAGCGTGCTGTTGGTTACGTAGAAGTCGGTTGCATCCTGAGTCCCACTATTCGTGAAGGTATAGGTTAGCGTAGCAGCGGTATTAGTATTTACCACATATGGATTACCTGAAGTTCCTGCCCCAGTGAAGCCACTAGCTGTTGGTCCACTGATATTGATACTGGCTGCTGATGCTGATACTGAAACCCCACTTAGGCTACTTGTCGCAGCTGTCGATACCTGTCCGTTATATGAATAGTTGGCATTTAATACTGCGCTTGCATTTGCTACTGCTGTGGCTGTTGGTCCAAATTTCACATTTACCTTACAGCTTGCTCCTGCTGCTAGGGAGGTGCTACATTGATCCTGTTCTGCGATACCGGTATTATTCAGAGTAAACATAGTATTATTCGTACCTGTAATTGTACGGGTAAAACTCGTACCATCGGTGGCTATATCACCACTATTTGTTATCGTAAACTCTACATCTGCACTTGCATCTGTATTATTATTAACTATACTACCAAAGTTATGGCTAGATGGGCTTACGCTCAGGCTTGCTGTTGACTGCGTTACCTGATAACTAACCGCTGCTGTTGTCGGACTTGGTGCCGGAGTTGCTCCATTGTAGTTATAGGCAATACTGATATTATCTGTTCCCTGTGAGGTTGCTGTTGAATTATTATAAGTTACCGTTACCGTACAGCTACTTCCCGGCTGGAGCGTGTTACTGATCGTTGCCGGGCTGGTAGGATTGGTTACAGCACATGCTGTAGCTGGGTCAGCTCCATTACTGATGGTGAAATTAGCTGGTAAGGTGAATATTATTGCAGTCTCATCAGTATCTCCAGTATTAGTCAGTGTTAGCTGTCTAGTGGTGCTAGGACTTGCCGTTGTTACATAAAACTGGCTATCTGGATTAATTGCTGCGGTTAATCCGGCTCTTGGCGCTGGAGGTGGCGGCGGTGGCGTAGGCGGTGTAGGCGGCGGTGTCGGACTTGGACTCGGTGCTGGATTTACATTCTGATCAACTATACCACTCGTGACAGTTTGTTCCTGTCCATTATTGTATGATAAGCTTATATTTCCACTTGTCCCAGCTATCTCTGGATTCTTTAATCTTAATACTGCGCTTGTTATTCCACCGCTTGCCAGACTTGTTGGATTAAACACTATCTCGATATTCGGATTATTGGCTGTCAGCTCTTGTAACTGTGCCATTGCATCCCCGGTATTTACAAAGCTGATTGTCTGCTCCGGACTGCTTGATGTTAGGTATACCGCTGATGGCAGCATCTCCGCTATCCCGATATTCTCTTTTGTCGTCAGCGTACTACTTGTTGTCGCTGTCGATACTACTGTTGTTTGTCCATTATTGACTTGCTGGGTTTGAACTTTTATTGTTTGGCTGAGATTATTCCCTGATGGAGCTGGCAATAATACACTAAATGTCTTACCTTGGGTGTAGCTACCACTTCCTGCGATTAGCTGCTGATTTGGTATCGGGTTATTATTGCTATCTACCAATACTACATTATTGAAGCTACCTGCATTTGCTGAAGCTACCAGTCCACTCACCAAGATATATGGTGTACCATTAATCACCGTATGGTAGTAACTTAGCGTTACTCCATCCGCTCCGCTTAAGCTATTATACGCTGCCTGTTCTATTCCGCTATACGCAACATTCTTCACCGTATCTGCTTTTAATGATCTTCCAAGCTTACTTAGTAAGCTAGTACCACTATTATCCGCACTTACTCCAATGCTACCAGCTACTGTTCCAGCTGGAATTGTTACTTTTATATTACACTGGCTATACGCTGCTACTACAGCACACTCAGCTGCACTTGCCGGATCTATCTCTGCTGATGTTCCACTACCAGTTTGGTAGTTTAGTCTATAGCTAAGGTTCTTTACTGCACTTCCAGTTGGGTTATTGATTACTATATAGCCTGCTCCGCTTTCGGATGGTAAGCTATAGATTGTTTTTGGGGCTACCAGCTGTAAGCTGCTAACATCACCATTTCCGCCATTATTGTTACCATTACTTCCGCCACCACTATTTGAACAAGCGGTTGCTAGTGCTGAAGTGAGTAATAGTGATACTATCTGTTTCAGGGATAGTTTTTTATCTAATTGCTGTAGGTTCATTTTATTATTTCCCGTTATGACTTTTTTAACGAGCATATAATATCAGCCCCCCCGCACAGTCTATAGCGATTTATAGAACTAAACCCACGCTTTATTTCTATTTTTAGATAGCAATAAAATCAGGCACATTTGATTAATTATCATATAGCGAATAATTCCTGATTAGTAGTCTATCTCATAGTATATTGATACATCTAAGATACACCCTATAGACTCTCACGGAATTGAGCATCGAAAACCGCTATAAAACCATAGCCAACTAAAATAGACGGCATCAGCCGAAATTCAGCTACTTTTTACTCAAATCACTAAATCTTTTTTAAAGTTTTTTGCTGATTTTTGTAGATATAATGCTACAAAAGCATAAGGTGATTGCTGACATGTCTTAGCATTTGATGACGAGTGAGCAATAGAAATTTTAAGTATCCTGAATCAAGCAAGATACTAACTAAATAGAAAAAGAGTCAAGATGTGACAGAAGTACATGAGTATCACAGAAGTCTTTATGACAACGCAATAGAGTTATAGAAGAAGGTTAGGAAAGAGATAGATTTATTTTTCAGCTATTATTATGATGCCGCCTAGTTTCTTGCTCAAAATATCTTCAAGCATCAAATCATATTTATTAAAAAACTCATCAAACAACTTGGTACCAAATTTTTTAATAATTATCGGACGTTTGTCCAGCATCTTTTTAAGAAATTGGGAATACCATTGAGCATAATAATCACTTATGTCTAACTCTTTTAGCACATTAAATTGTTGCTTAATGTCACTGATAATTTTTACTCCCAATGGTTTAAACATAGCTGTTGCAAATGGATTTAGAAAGTGTTGACTTATCGAGGTGCGCCGATCATAATAATCGCTAATAGCTAGAACACCGCTAAATTTCAATAGCTTATTAATCTCAAGCAAAGCTTTTTTCTGATCTGGAATACAATAAAATGCATTAAACAGGTAGATTAAGTCGTAGCCAGTTGTTACATGGTGACTTAATGATTGAGTATCACAGCAAATCCACTTATAATTAGGGTACTTACTGCGCGCATGAGAAACTGAAGTAGAATCTATATCAGTGCCAACTACCTCATGACAACGTAAAGATTTTGCCATGATGTCAAGAGTAGCACCCAAACCAGCACCTGCTTCCAAGATTGTAGAATATGAGCGGAAACTTAATTGTTTAAGCAATAGCTCAATTGCTTCTTCCTCTCCTGGGTGGGCAAAATCCTGATTATCACGAACTTCAGCCAGTAGTAATTTACCTTGATAATTATTATAGGATTTTTCCATGCAGAATTATACCTTCATCAAAAAATCGCGTTATTGAATGGATAATACCTATAAACGCAACTATTTTATTCTTTATTGTACTATCTTGACGGCAATTATAACAAAATATACATTACAGCAACCCACAATATAATTGGATTATATCTCTTTCATAAGCCATTATTTCGCTCTTAGACTAGGAGTTAAGAAATTTAAACTCTCACTTCTATTTTTAGAAACATCACTTCTATTTTTAGCTATATCATTCTTACCTGCTTCAGCAATAAAATTATGCCATCAGATTACAAATTAATATCACTCTTTGATGGAGCATCATTATGAAACCAAATAAAACTTTAATTAAACTATCCGCTATCAGTTCCCTACTCTTGATCGGATTATCTGCATGTAATAGCGGAACTGGCATACAACCAAGACAATCGAATATGAAGGCTCCGAACACTACCGAAAATCATGCGCTCAGCAGCCATGATACCGAGACAACCATGGCGATGCTCTTCAACAAAAACGGTCCTGGTGGCAGCGTAATTGGTTTTTCATTAGATCCAGAGCTCAATTATAATGCCGAGGGTAATTTAGTGGGGGCCTACAAAGGATATGGGTCAACTGCACATATGGTAGAAAAATTTGAACCTGATTACTCTAATGAATATGCTGAATTAACATTGAAGTATCTGGAACCAACCGCATTCATGTATTATCCGTTTAGCACTGAAGACGTTCAAAATAAATGGCGCGGGCAATACAATATGAATTATGCAGTTACCACTAAAATCTTGGGTAGAGGCTTCGACATACTTGAAATGCCAAATGTCAAGATGATATCACGTGGAACATTGTTTGTTCAGGATAAGCTGGGCTACGTCTACGAATGTTCAAATATGGGCATTGCCTTTGACAATGATAACTATGTTTACATAGCTCAGTCGTTGGGTGAAAAGCTATTAACTTACGGCTACACTTCTGCCTCTCGTAAATATAATGATACAACTGTCAGATTCAGATGTAAAAACGATCAGGGGTTGGGTAATGGTAATTTTTGGGTAACCCTTACAACACAAAATGTGGCTGCATTTAAAGTAACTAATATTGAACCAGCTGGTAATGATTACTTCGAACATGAACTTCGGTTTGAAAGAGCAGACTTATCAAAAGCTGAACTTGATAACTTAAGCTTCAAAAATAGTTATCTTAACAATGTATCAATAAGCAATAAAACCATTAATAATCTAGCTTTTAGGCCAGGTGACTTTATTAACAATAAGCTTAATTTAAAAATAGATAATGTTATCTTTAATAACTTTTACTCAGATAAAAGCTCGTTTGTGGGCTCTGAAATATCGAACTCCACATTCAATAAAGCAGTAATCGCCTCTACGGGTATGCCGAGCAGTATGGTAAATGTTAATTTTATCGATTCACATCTACCAAGCTCAAATTATAACTACAATAAGATAATCGACACAAATTATAAAAACTGTAATTTACAAGATTCACAATTTGTAGGTTCATCTTTAACAAACGTAGACTTCACCAATAGTAGTCTAAAAAATGTAAACTTCAAAGGGGCTAAACTAACTAATGTTAATTTTACCGGGGCAGATTTGAGCGGCGCAGTAATGCCAGACGGTGAAGTAATCCCAGAAGGTAAGGTATGTCAACAGGGTTCAATAGGGAAATGTTTGTAATCTGATAAGTTCATTAGTTTCCTCTATGGCACTATCTCTACCCTTTAGTGTCACAATCGCCCGGATTATCCGGGCTTTTGTTATTTACTCCATTTTACTAATCTCACAACAATGATTACCTAAAAATAGAAAATAGCTTTCTATAAATAGCCATATCAAAAGGATGTCGTTAAAAAGTAAAATTGCAACTAATTAACATGGAAATTTCCAGTTAATCTAGTTATTGGATGGCAACATCCAGTTATATTTAATTTTTAGGGGGAAAACCTTGAAAAAATACATAAAACTTACAACTGCAGCACTGATAGCTATTGGTGTAGCAGCATGTAGCGGTGGCGGTGGTAGTAGCGGTGGAAATAACCCACAGCCAGGACCAGGTCCAATTACCGTTGCTACTTCGGTTAATATCGGTAATATAACTACCATTCCAACTGGTAATGGCTCATCCGGTATCTCATCAGTAACCGTAAGCAATAATCTTGCGAGTAAAGTGATTTTGCAAAAAGCTACTTATGTGCTGTCGCAAAATGACACAACCAGTGCAGAATTACCAGCTGATAATGCAGCTAGTCCACTTGATGTCAGTCAGTGTAGCAGTATTGGTGCTCACGGCGTGTGTAGCATCGGCGTTCATCTTCCAGAAGGTAGTCTTCAAGGGCAATATACACTTAAACTTGATTATCTAGATCCTGCTACTGGTAAAAGCCATACTACAAGTAACATTATTGGCTACTCGGAAGCTATACCAGCAACTGCTACTGGGGTACGCTACTCAAGTCAGAATAACAATGTCTATAATGAAGCAGGTGGAACTACTACTATTAATATTCCTTTTCAGCTAACCAAATCATTTGGAAAAGTTACTGCGAAGAGTAATAATGACAACCCGGTATTTGCACCAAGCATAAACTGCCCGGGAAATAGCTTTGCTGCTGGTACATTATGTACTCTTTCAGTTAAAATCTCCGGTACTGGAACAGCACCAATGGTACTTGGTGGGATAAGTGTTTATGGTGATAGTGTTGTACAAGCAAAATCAGCTAATAAAGCTGTATCAGCCAAATCATCCAGCCTGAAAGGTGAAACTGGCTATTTATTTGGTACGCAAATTACAGTTAGCCAAAATGCAACTGGTAATTTGGTTACTTCGGCTATCAATACAGTAGTTAGTCCATCTGATGGTACTAGTGCTCAAACCATTACTTTACTAAATAATGGTGCTGCTACTATCAGTAATATCCAGATTAGTGGTGCTACCCCGGTAATAATTGGCAGCAATGGCTGTAGTAGCTTAGCGGCAAATGCTAGCTGTACCTTTACCGTAAATGTTACGTCAAGCACCAGTGGGCAAGCGCCAGTTACGGTCAACTATAATAATGGAGCTAGTACTGGTAATACTTCCGGCGTATTGGCATTTAATGTGATTTATATTGCTAGTGCAGATTCGCCAGCATTAACTATTACCACAAATAATAGTTTAGTGAACATTCCCAAAAATACAACGGCAACAGCTACGCTAGTTGTAGCAAACACTGGTAGTGCCACTATAAGTAATATCAAATTTACTTCAATGGCTACACCATTTACTTATGGAAGTGGCAGCTGTTTAACTAATGGTACACAAAGTTTGACACCGGGTACTTCTTGTACCCTAGTAGTTAATTTTGCACCAACTACAACTGGTAGTGGTACACTAAACGTAACTGCACTTGGTGATTGGACAAGCCCTGGTGGTAGTTCGCAAACTTATTCAATGACTAGTGGCTTTGCCTGGTCAGCAATTGAAGGGGATGCATTCTTCTATATCACACCAAACTATGTATCATTTGCAATCCGTGCTGATGGTGTAGATACCGCAACGCAAACTTTCACTCTAGTAAATGCTGGCTTACAAGCAGCAGATATCAATTCACTGACAATCCCTACTGAATTCACAGATTTAGGTACTGGGACTTGTGCGGTAAATGATGAACTGGCAGCAAATGGCTCATGTACGATTAATGTCGAATATGGTCCAACTACTACAGCTGAGGATAGTAATAATACTCCCGTACAACTAACTGCTGGTTATAAGCCAAATGGTAACTATACTAGTGACGTAACCGCATTTGCTAATCTTGATTATAACGCCGCTTTAGCAGCTCTAGTTAAGATTACTAATGTTACTGTGACTGGTGCTACTGGTACTTATCCTACGTTTAGTTATGTAAATACGCCAGCGACTCCATTAGCTGTCGAAGTAACCTATACTAATAGTGGTACTGCGAATGCAAGTAACTTCAATGTAGCACTGAATAATCTGCCAGTTGGTTATGCTTCAGTTACACCATCAGGTACTGCCTGTGGAACTGGTGCGACTACAACTACATTGGCAGTAGGAGGTACCTGTAATGTTAAATTCCAAGCGGTAAATCCAACTGGTCTTTATAATCCATTTGCCTTACAAGGTAGTGGGCTTAGCTTTAATCTTCCAGGCTTTAGCTATACTGATACCAATACCAAGCTAAATGTTAATAATAGCCCAACTTATAGTTCATCTAATGCAGTAGCAGTGACAACTACATTGTTTGCTTCAGTTACTAGTAATACGCCAACAATTACTGCTGGCGGTGCGGCAGGTAATCTTACGTTTACTAGTGCTACTAATGGTACGATTATAACTATTCCAGCTAGTCAGCTGCAAGGCTTTACCGTTGGCAATAGTGGTACTTGTACTATTGCAGGTGGCACATGTAATATTCCAGTAACGATTCCGGCATCATTCCCGGCAGGTACTGCTAGTTATATTTATTATGTATCACCTACAGGTACTGTAACTCCTAGTACCACAAATAGTATTATCCAATCAGGATCATTTACGATTAACTAGGATATAGCTATTTTTTACTAATGTTCTGGGCTTGTCCCCAGACATTGGTTAATCCTAACAGGTTTTTGTATAAGGCTCTAGAATAAAAATGCGATTAAATCTATTACTATTATGCTTATCGCTTATAGCTAGTGGCTGTAATTTTGGTAATCACTATCAGAATCAGTCAGAAGGTAATAATGAGATTACTGAAACGGCAGTTGCTAATATTGCAACTATGGCAGAAATCCCATATGCGAATAATCCGGATAACTATGCTCTTCTCACGGTTATAAACCCGCGAGCTACATCTCTTAGCTTTAAAGATATAATCATCACCAATGGAGCTAAAGAGCTAAAAAAAGCAGAACAGGATAAGTATTTTGATCTAGCAGACTGTAAGCAAATCAAGTCAAATAGCAGCTGTAAGATAAAAATCCATAATAATCTCCCTATCGGAGGATACTTACTCAATCTATACTATACTACGAGCAACAACAAAGTAATTAGCCTTAATCAAATGATTAATGTTACAGGTGAATTGGTCGAGCAGGATGGATTTATTTTAAATCGTGATAATAACACAAATAAAGAAACTAATTTTAACTTGCCAGTCTTACTGGATAAAGATTTTAATCAAGTAAGCGCCATCTATAATGATACGAATTTACCAGTTAATTGTAGCAATGGCTATCATAAAGGCAGCCTGTGTACCCTTAGCATAAATAAAAGTAGCTATACGGCTAATGCCGAAATCTTACTTCGTGGACAACAAACTGGATTTACCGATAGTTTTGCCAGTGCAGTGCTATCCGTTAATCCCAATTTAAGTGCCAATCTGATAGTATCTACCATTAACCCGGTTATTAGCCCAGCAAATGGAAGTAATCCATATACGGTTACTTTATATAATAATGGTGCTGCCCCAGCAACGGGTGTGAATATCAATGCTCTCACCCCACTAAAAATAGAAAATAATTTCTGTACAAGCACACTAGCCGCAAATAGTTCATGTACATTCAAGATCAATACACTAGCCAACCTCAGTGCTAGCGGCAATTCTTCGGTAATGATAAATTATCTCAATCAAGCGGGTAACCAAATTTTATCACTAAATGTCAGCTATATCATTCCAGTAGCAGGAGCTTCACTTGAGATAACTAGCAGTGGTTCATTTTTAAATACCCTCACCAACACTAGCTCTTATGTTACCGCAGCTATCACTAATAATGGCACTACGCCACTAACTAACCTGAAATTCAATAATCTCTATACAATAAATAGTGCAATGAGTTCTTTTGTCACTGGCAGCAACTGTCAGGATGGACAAACTTTACTTGCCGGTGCCAGTTGCATGATGAAAATGAGTTATGCTCCAAGCAGTACTACCAGCCCAAGCACAGCTCCATTTATCGTAACTGCTAGCTATACAGGTAGTGGCGGCGAAACACTAACTTATTCGAATACGAGTCTTACGCTGCCATTTTCTGCAGTTAGTAGCGGTGGCGGTAAATTCAAGACGGTTGGCGATTTTGGGATGGTATTTACTTCGCCCAACGGTGGAGCTGGCACTTGGATTGCCAATGTAGCTAGCCCTTTTGCAACGACGACGACCTCAGCCAATAGTATGCTCGTAAATGGCAATACTCATGTGATGACGCTAAGTGATGGTTCTATTGATTATAGCACCCTAAATGGCTTATTTTGGCAAGCTAGCCCACTGGGTAGTGGTAAAGGTATCGACTTTAGCTCCTGCTCAATTGTTTATGATGGTAGCAATTACTATACTTGTGGGACACCAACCCAGAATTTTCAGAGTTGTACTAATAGTCGTGGTTGTGTGATTAAAACTTCCAATCTTGCTAGTGGCTGGAATGGAATGTTTTCAACTAGTCAGACCGCCAATATTAATGATATCAGCTATTTTAATAATGGTAGCAATAGCGCCTTTGTCGCAACTGTTGCCAATTCTAACTCTGGTCTCGGATTAATTACTTCCGCTGATGGAGCGACATGGAATCAACCAAATTCTGGCATAGGTGGTGCCGCGAATAGTAATTTTTTCTCAGTAGTCCTCGGAGCATCGAATACCTTATATGCCTGGAACTCGGTTGGTTACCGAAGCTCGGAGCCAATAGCTACGGTAACCACTAATTGGACAGGATATACTACGACTAGACCAGCAGCTAGTGCGGTCAGAGGGGCGTTATATGAGGGTGGGATATATATTTTAGCAATGTCTGATGGCGATATTTATACCTCAACAAATGTGACCAGTTTTACTAGAGGATATAATGGATCAACCCAATTTAACAAACTGATATATGCCAGCGGTATCAATAGCGGGACTTATCTGGCGGTTGGTAATTCAGGTGTTAATGTTAGTACGACTACCCCGACTGGCACCTGGACAGCCAATACTGGTAGTAATTTGGCTAATGGATTAGTTGTTGGACAAAATACCACGACTATGAATCTGACTGGAGCTAGTTATGATGCTGCCAAAAATAATATCTGGCTAACCGGAGTTAATGCAATCTTTAAATCAAATGGTTCAGTTACTTCTTGGAAAACCCCAGCCTTACAAAGCATTGCAAAAAATGGTAGTAGCTATCTGGCGGTAGATAATCTCGGTAATATGTACTCATCCAACAATGCCAGCAATTGGTCGCAAGTTGATCTATCTGGAGTTAGTGGCTTAACCACTGGTACGGTGCTAAATACCGTTTACTGTCCAAGTAATAATTTATGCTTCGCAGTTGGTGAAAATGGCACTATTCTCAAAACTACCGATGGAACTAGTTGGACTAAGCTCGATTCGGGAACTACCCGTAACCTAATGGCTATGGTTTGTCAGGATAATAATTGCGTGATTGCCGGAGGTAATAATGCGACTAATACAGGCACACTTCTTTATAGCAATGACTATACCGGTTGGGTTGTAACTACTGCAACGCTCCCGACCAGCAAATTTAATGGAATAACCTATTACAATAATAAGTATTTTGCAGTTGGTAATGGTGGTGTCATCTATGCTTCGACTAATGGTTTAAATTGGTCTAGTGTCACTTCCAGCACTACCAACGATCTAAATGCTATTGCCTGCGGTGAGAATATCGGCTGTGTAGCTGTCGGTGATTCTGGACGTATTATCTTTAGCGCATTTGGCACCAGCTGGACATCCACTTCAAATGGAACCTCGGATATAACTTCAGTTAGCTACAATGCGGGCGTATTTGCCGCCGTTGGTAAAGCTGGAAGGCTTATCTATTCCTCAAATATGTCAAGCTGGACAGCTGCAACCTGGCCAACTAATAATAGTAATTCAAATAATTTATACGCGGTAATCCCGGATTAGAAAGGAATTTTGTATGCGCACCCCAAGAAATATAACTGACACTTTTAATTTTAGTTTGCTGGATAATTGGATCTATTGTAACCGTGACCTATATAACATCCATCTGGAATTAATCAAGAAACTAAAAGTACAGACCATTAATAGCGAAAGAAACCATGCCCTATATCGTAGTGCATTAAATGATACTAGTCGCAAAAAATTCTTCGATTAACTTTAGCCAAGCCAACTAATAAAAAAGGCGACAGAATGTCGCCAAATATTAATAGATTAGACTAGAATTAATTCAATTTTGCTCTGAATTAAGGTAATTGCGCCTCCATAAATTTATTTGGCGCTAATAGAGGTACAGATTTTTTATTAACACCTTTTACACTATTTAGTTTTATTTGATTGGCACTGATTACTGCCATATCCATTGGGATATTAAATGTCCCTTCCATGTTTGAATCATAACCATAGCTTGTAATACAAGATAAAGTATCTTTTCCTGAAAATAAATCGCAAACTCCAGCAGTATGTCCCAATTCATCCCGATTATAGCCCCAATTTAAAGGGTAAACCTTATTGCCATAGCTACCTATACCTACTGGTCCTAACAGAATATTTTTATCCGTATATTTATCTCGTGCATACTCAGGTTGACAATTATATAAATGTCCATTTTCTCCATTTACCTGACAGACAACCAATGAATCATCCGTACCGTTATATCCAGGATCAGTAATATAGGCATAACCATTTACAATGGTCATCTTTCTCGGAGATTCAAGTACTGAAACTCCATTAGCATTTAAGCCATGATCCAGATACAGGGAATCAGCCAGAATATTACCTGCTGAGTCAAGTGTTAATATACTTACTAGTTTATTTCGAGCTGATATGGTATAAATATGGTTATTGCTAATAGTTAAACCATAATTACCAAATAAAACCAAATTACCCGGCTCATTGCTCTTATCATTGATATTTTTACAAGTAGAGGATAGGATAGATCCATTATCAGCTAAATCACACCAAACTATGTATCCATTACTTTCAATGCCTGCTTGTGCCTGACTCCGACTGGTAAAGTAAATCTTATTATTTAAAATCGGTGTTTGTGATACCCTACTCGTCGCTGATTCAAATAATACATTGGTATCAACATTTTTACAGCTAGTTAACTCACCATTAAAACCCAACGAACATACTGATATGTATGAATTATAGCTACTACTACCATTATTAGCGATGCCAATGTATGCATATTGTTTATTAAATACTATACCAGCAGCGGTGGTTCCTGGTTCTCCATCCGAGTTAGCAGTTCGCATAATATTATTTCCTGATTCATCTGTTGGCGTAATCAAATCACAATTATTTAAATTACCATCAGGATCAAGTGGGCATCTTGATATATTCCACGTCTGATCGTTTAAAACATAAGCTACCCCACTTGAACCATTAGCCCCTGACGAGCCACTACCTGATGAACAGGCAGCCAAGCTCACTGATAAAAAAATCCCTGAGACTGAAACTATGTTTCTAAACATAATAGATTTATGCATAATTTACCTTTCCAAGATTAACAAACTTTTTTAACGAGCGTATAATATCAGCCCCCCCCCGCACAGTCTATAGCTATTTATAGAACTAAACCCATGCTTTATTTCTATTTTTAGATAGCACTAAAATCAGGCACATTTGATTAATTATCATATAGCGAATAGTTCCTGATTAGTAGTCTATCTCATAGTATATTGATACATCTAACATATACGCAATAAACCCTCACGGAATTGAGCATCGAAAACCACCATAAAACCATAGCCAACTAAAATAGACGGCATCAGCCGAAATTCAGCTACTTTTTACTCAAATCACTAAATTTTTTTTAAAGCTTTTTGCTGATTTTTGTAGATGTAATGCTACAAAAGCATAAGGTGATTGCTGCCATGGGTTAGTAGTTGAGCGGGAGTAAGCAATACATAAAATAGCAGAATAATTGCATATAAAAAGGGCGAATAATTTGAAATTTTCTCATCTTCCTATTTTTGGAAACATCACTTCTATTTTTAGCTATATCATTCTTACATGCTTCAGCAATAAAATTATGCCATCAGATTACAAATTAATATCACTCTTTGATGGAGCATCATTATGAAACCAAATAAAACTTTAATTAAACTATCCGCTATCAGTTCCCTACTCTTGATCGGATTATCTGCATGTAATAGCGGAACTGGCATACAGCCAAGACAATCGAATATGAAGGCTCCGAACACTACCGAAAATCATGTCAGTAAAGAAAATAGTGCCAACAATAAAGCCGAAGACAATAATCAACTCGGAGCAACAAATGGACCAGCAAAATTAAATATCCCTGTTGAGATAGTTCTTCAAGATGGTTCTACGCCTCCTGAGCTGGTGAATTTAAAAAATGTAACTATCAACACATTTGATTGGTATTACTATGAAATAAATGCTTATGCGTGGCAAAGCCACTTAGGTGATCTTTCAAGCAACGCACCCCAAGATGCAACAGTTAGCACAAGCTGGACGGCTGATGCCAAATATAAAGAAAATGGTTTTTTGTTTTATGGGTACGTAGGTTTTTATTTTGAACGTGAAGCAACAAGCAATAATGGTGAACGTGAGCTAATAACTTATGCTACGCCAATTGTATTTAGCGAGTGGTATGGAAATAATCCAAATAAAAAATTCGTACTTAAATATGAGCCTCAAACAGATTGTTTTAAATTACAAGTGCCAGACTCAAGAAGTGGATCTGCTACCAATACAACCGCTTGTGCTAAATCCATTGCTAGCATCATTAATCAATAATTATCTTAAAGGAATAGAATCATGAAACTAAAAATTATAACAAATACCTTATGCCTACTTCTATTGGCGCAAACATCTAATGCTGCTGCTGGAGCGTTTGAAGGTAAGCACATAAAACCATGTGTGGAAGTAAATACTAATCAAATAACCGACACTAAGATAGAATTTACTTTTGCAAGTGCTAAATTTGCTTGGCACGGTGCTTCTTGCATGTATAGCCCGGCAAAAAACAACGATATTAAAGTTACGGTAAAGATACCAGATGGGCAGAAAGGTAAATTTTGTGGAGCGCCTGTATGGATAGTACCTAAAAATAGTACTTCTAATGGTGATACTTGCTGGAGCTCACACTCTTACTTTAGTGTGAAAGCAGAAGGTACTGTTAATGAAATGCAGCAACCTTCATATAATTTTACTGCAATGCAAAATTTGATGATTGACACACGACTCTTAGAAAGATTTACTAACGCTAGTACATCTGGGAAATGGATAAATACAATCGATGGGGTTTCTGGCGAATTTACTTCAACATCAACAGATCAAATACCATTTACTCAAGGTATGGGAGTTGGCGAATTTACTGTTGAACTTAAAAAACAATGATAAAACTCTACACCAAATAAAACGTATATAGCAATTAATAGACAAGAATTGAGGTAAATCATGATAAATCAAACTACTAACAAAAAAAATATCGCAAAAAGAAAATTACTGGCACCATGCTTAAGTACATTAACTATGCTATTGATATCCTGCCATTCGGGAAATACGAATATTGGAGGAAGTCACGCACTGAAATCAGCAAATGCTGGACAGGATAATAGCGCCTATAAAGGCTCTCAGGCATATGCAAATTCATTATTTATTGGTGAGAATGTTAATGAGCAGACTGGTACATTAACATTAGGACAAAACCTGATAAATACCAAGGGACTTTCAGAATATGTTAATTTGAGTCTGAATTTACTTTATTCTTCATCAGCAACAGATCAAAGCATACTTGGTTTACCTCGTGGCTGGAGTTATGACATATCATTTGTAATTCCTGGTAAGTCATTAACAATAGGAGGTTCTACTTTTGCCATTGATGAAAACTGGGAAGATATTAATGGTTATCGTTCGGGATTAAAATATGTAAATAATCATGGGGTAAAATTTGAGCGCCAGGTTGGAACATTATCTGGTAAATCAGATACTCGTCGTTATGAATATGTTTATAATGATGCACAGGGCGGACACCAGTATTTTGATACTGACGGAAAATTACTGGCAAACGTAGATCGCTTTGGTAATATGATAAGCTATTACTATAGTTCATCTGGAAGTGTATATCATTCTTTATTGACATCAATAGTAGATAGTCATGGAAACAGATATATTATTCAAAGTGGTAGCTCTGCGGTTACAATAAGCCAAGATAAGCGTCTAGTTGCGTCCTTTGATTTCACAGATGCTGGAATAACTAGTTTTGTAAATGCAGCTGGTAATAAAACAATTTATTCATATGATAATGGTGTAATTACATCGATTCGTCATCCATCAGGAGTTACAAGCAATATCAATTACACAAATATAAGCTATAAGGATTGTGATGGTGGGCAAGTAAAATCTTTACCTGCAGTTTCGAGAATTGTTCATTCAGGCGGTGGTGTTTCGGATAGTGTTAGTTATGATTATGGAAGTGGAAATAATTTTACAGGTTATCCATCTGTTTGCATGGGGTCTGATTCTGATAAACTAGCAGATAGTTTAAGTAGTGGTTTTAATTATGATGTAGTTGTCACGAGAGGAAAAGACTCACAGGCAACAAAGACAAAGACACGTTATAATTATTTAGCATTACCTGTAAGCCAAGAAGTATTATCAGGTGGTAAGGTATTGACAAGCAATACTTTCAAGTATGATATACCAGAAAAGAGTTACTTACGATCAGCAAGCTATACAAACCCTGTAGAACAAATCCAATCAGTGGGTGGTAGTGTACTCACCAAGTCAGAAAATACTTATAATGAATATGGCGAAGTTGTAAGAACAAAGAGTTACATCAATAATGGTGGCTCATTAGTGCCGGCATCCGAAGATACACAGGAATATGATTCGGAAGCTTTCTATCTGGTTGTAAAAAGCACCCATAAAGATTTACTCAGTGGTATAACTGATGAAACCAGCAATAGTTTAAATAGCGAGAAAACAAATATTGAGCACAGTTCCAGAAAACATAATGGAATGCCTTTTGATACCAGTGACAGTGAATTTACCAAGGATGGATTATTAACAAGTGCAACTCTTACTTCACCTGGGATGAACGATGGTATTACATCTGTATCCACACAGTATAATTACTCTTTTGGTACAGGCGTAATGTCGGGAACCAAGATAAACGCAAAACATCAAAAGGTACAGCAATTATCAAGTACTATTTTACCTGGTAGTCCGGTACTTGAAGAAACTACAACTGGTGGACATAAAGTAGTATCAAGCTATGATGATATGGGACGAGTATTAACAGAAACAGATCCAAAAGGTAACGTTACGAGCTATAGTTACACTACTGGGGCGAGTAATACAATGACCAGACGCAGTCCAAATGGCTATAGTGTGACTGAATACTATGATGGTCTTGGTCGATTAATCAAGAGTACGGATAGTCTGGGTCGTGTACTTGGGACAAAAAGCTATAATAGCCTAGGTCAGGTGGAAACAGAAACAGATATACGTGGTAACGTAACCAGCTACGAATATGATGGGCTTAACCGGGTAATAAAATCAGTAGATGCATTAGGTAACGTTACAAATATAAGCTATAGTGCAGACGGCTTAACCACTACTACAAGTTTAAATGGAAAAACCACATCAGTGATCCAGAAAAATGGTGCTGGAGCCGAAATTTATAGAGCTGAATACGGTGCTGATGGTAGTGTTAAAACCAAGACGATGACAGTTGATTTAGCTGGTAATGTGCTGCATGAGGTTGTTAGAAATGGTTCAATAACAATTTCCGATACAGTTAATCAGTATAATGGGGCAAATAAGGTAATTACTTCAACTACCACATTATCAGATGGAACAGCAATATCAAGAACAAATAAATATGATATTTACGGAAACATAACACTAACAACTACGAATATTAGCGGCAAAGGAAGCTATAGCTCTGATCTTCAGAAATATGATGAGTTAGGCCGATTGGTAGAGCAAACAAATCCTGCCGGCAAAAAGAAAAGTTTTAGCTATGATGCGGATGGGAATTTAATCAGCTTCACTGATTTTGATGGAAGTGTAACTACTCACAGCTATGATGCCAATGGCAATGAATTAACTATGAGTAAAGGCGGTCTTACGATAAGTAAAACATATGATAGCATGAATAATGTAACTAGTATTTCAGATGGTATGCACACAATAAGCTATACTTATGATCAACTGGGTAATCTGCTATCAGAAAAGTATCCAGATGGAAAAACCGTAAATTATGTATATGATAGTTATGGTACTTTGATCAAAAAAGTTAATGCTTATGGAATTGCGACTAATTATTCGGTAGACAAAATCGGTCGGGTAACTGGTATATCAAGCGGAAACGCAAGCATGAGCTATGCCTATACAAATGAGCCTATTGCCGGACAATTTCTGTTAACATCAAGTAGCTTTAGTGGAGATGGTAGTAATCTAAGCCATAATTATAGCTATGATGGCTGGGGCAAGGTAACATCAGATAAGGTAAATCAAAATGGACAGGTTATTGATACCGAGTATGGATATGATCACCTCGATCGGCTTATCAGACAAAAAACATCAAGTAGCCTGGCTAACGCTGAACTAAATACTGAAAAAAGCTACAGCTATAATGGATTAAATCAGCTATTATCGGCAACAACAAGAGAAAATGGTAAAACTATAACCGATAGCTACAGCTATGATGTTAAAAGCAATATTCTTTCTCATGCACGTGGAACAGAAGTTACAAATTATACCTATAACAATATGGATCAATTAACATCAGTTAACGGCAAAAAAGTGACGTATGACAGTGCTGGAAATATGACAGTTGATGACGAGGGAAATGTATATAGTTATGATGGATTAAATCGACTAACATCAGTAACAAAAGCCGGGGTAGCGATAAGTAAATATAGTTATTATCCTGATTCATTACTGAGTCGTAAAGAAGGTAGCAACGAAGATCAGCAGTTTTACTACGACAGAGGAAATGTGGATGCCATGGTAACAAATGGTGTAGTGAGTAACTATATGTTAGATGGAAATGGAAAACCATTAAGCCGCATGAAAGGAACCCATATATCGGCGCTATTAAGTGCCCATGGTTCAACGATAGGCACGTTTAGTAAAGGTCAGGTATCTAATAGCTACAGCTATGATGCCTATGGTCAAACGGTAAGCCAGAACAATAAAGAAGAAAAGGAATATCTAGGCTGGAATCAGGAGTATCTGGATGACAAAACAGGCTTGGTATTTTTAAGAGCAAGGTTTTATAATCCAAGACTGATGAGGTTCATGAATATAGATACGTATGATGTAATGAATCGATATGCATATACCGAGGGAGATCCGATTAATAAGGTTGATCCGAGTGGGCACTTGTCAGTTTGGGGCTGGATAGATATTTCTACAACTATAATTGGAACTATTGCTACAGGAGGTACATATGCTATTGCTGCGGCTGGAAGAATAGCTGCAACACGTGCGTTAAAGATGGGTGTAAAAGCTGGACTTAAGGCAATGATTAGACCAACAAGCAAAGGATTCTGGAAACAGGCAGAAAAGGCAGCTTTAAAATCCCAGGCTATAGGAGGAAATGTGTCAAAAGCAGCTAAAGCAATTAAATATTCTAATCGAGCTACAGTTGCGACTGATATAATCGCGGGGGTGTCATCTGCTGTTTCAATAGTGAACGGGACACTCTCAGACCAATTACATTTGTATCAAATTGCAGATTTCGCCATGATTGGACTACCTATTGCAAAATGGAGTAGAAGATATTTCAACTATCAGGAAAAACAACCGATGCTTCGCATAAATAAAAGATTTGAAGAATATCAACTACAAATACTAGAGAAAAACACAGCTCGGCTAAACAAGGAACTATCTGGAACTTCCTTTGTCTCAGAATACAGACCTGAGCTTTTACTAGGAGATAGAAGTGTATCAGGAAGTGTACATTCATCAACCAGCTCTGAGATATTTAGTAATACTTTTCATGCGGGTAAAGCCGATCCTTGGTATTAAAACCAACGAACTATGTTTGTATATCTTCGCTGTTTACAGCGGAGATATACAGCAACCTTTCTCTTTAAGGCCATTCGCAGGAAATTACTGTCTTAGCCTGCTAAGTCATAAGGGATTAAATACTTAAAATCATAAAGGAAAAATATATGAAAGCACCTATCTTATTAAACAAAATTTGTGTACTTTCTATAATATTAATAAGTATCAGTTGTTCTGCACATGCAATCACTGCTACTTGGAATATGTATTTCTATGCTAACGATGGACACAAAATAAGTAATGTAAATTTTGTAACCAAACAATCAGATTTTATGAATTTCAACAAAACAGTATATTCTCCTTGTTTATATGGAGTTCAAGAAGCAAGCCCTATTGATGGAAATAGTTATCATTGCAAGCTTGGAGGAGCTGCTAATATCACTGTTGAAGAAGGAGACTCTGGAAACCCTGTTTATGGAACACTAACTATTAAGAGTACCTATGAAAAAACTGCCAATAACTCTTTCAGTTATTCAGATGTATGGGGGTATATTTATCATTCGTGGACAAATGAATGGCATATGGGTAGCGCAGATAATATCAATAATTTTAAACCAGCATGTATAACCTGTAAAGGATTAGACCTGATTACAAGAGGTGATTTATCAATAATATATGATCAGGAACAATATAAATGCAGTAATGTTGGTATAGGAGCATGGTATGGTAGTACTTGGGACAGTTTTATTATTGGGCAAGAAAATCAGATGGGCTTTGCCAGCTCAGTTGATAATTTACGTAAATTTGATTTAACTTGCGTTAATAGTGCAACTAATACTCCTGCTTTGATTCAGATAACAGGTAAGGGCCATAGACAGTTTAGAGTGATTAATGTTGAAAACTTATAACCTTGTCTGGTGAGACATATTTAACTACAACTTAGTTTTTCTCTTAAGACCTCATGGAGTCTTGCCATTCAACCCTCCATGAGGTCTTGTGTAATTATATCCCCTCATAAAATATCCCCTTCTTCCTATTTCTGGAAACATCACTTCTATTTTTAGCTATATCAATTAAGCCATTACCCCAGCTACAATACACGATATTTGTATAAGGGGTAATCTTTATGAAATTGATACTAACTCGAATTAACACTGGCAATATATTAAAATTTTCATCTGCCTTATTTCTGACCTATTCATTATCGATAACCCCACTTGATTACCGTGAAAAAGGCTTTCTCTATAAAGAAATCGTTCTGGTTCATAACAAGCAAGTTAAATCTTGCTATCTTAGCCATGTTTCTGATGCTCCAAACTATTCTGAAGCTGGAATACCAGAGCTTACCTCTCTATTTGGTAATTTTCTATAATTTATTAGTAAAGTACACAATGAAAAGAAATATTCATGGCATTGGCACCATTGAAATATTGATAGCAATGTTAATTATTTCCACTGTATTTTTTGGCTTTATACGATTATTAAATTCCAGCGTAAAAACAGCTTCCTATTCCAATTTACAAAAGCTAACCCATTTTGCCGCACAATCCATGCTGGATAGAATAAATGCAAATCGGATAATAAATGGAAGCGTAGCTAGCCCACTACATTATGCTGAGGGAACTAACTGGCTAAGCAGCAACCCTACACCACAGACAATGTGTGATACCAATCAGTGCAATCAAATCCAGCAAAGAAATTATGACTTATTTAAATGGCATGAATATCTAGCCACATTGAAAATAAACTCTCTACAAGGGATTGTGTGTCTCGATGGAAATAGTCCTGGAATCCCGACGCAAAATTCACCAAACTGTTCTGGAGGAAGCAATCTATATATCAAGCTAGTCTGGGCACATAATTTGGCTCTCGTTGAAAGCGGCAATGTTCGTAACTATCTGATTGTACCAGTTAATGAAGAAATAAGTATGGCACTGGCAGCTGTTGATAATCAAGTCAACAATACCCCAGCTTATTCATTAGATCCAACTAAAATGTCTGGTTTCTGGTCAACGAGTTGGTGGGCACCTATGAATTATTGCTCTGGAAGCAATGTTGATTGCTCAAATAGTGCCATTTTTGGAACGTGTGGCACTTCTGGTAGTGGCAGCTGCGCAGGTTCAGTAATCTTTGGCGCATGTTATAATAGTTCACAGAACTGTTCCAATGCGGTTATTTACGGACAGTGTGATAGTGCTAACTGCAATAATTCATTTGTTTTGGGAAATTGCAATGGTAGTAGCTGTCAAGATGCAGTAGTTTATGGTCAATGCTCTGGTAATTGCAGCCGAACAGTAGTTGCCGGAAACTGCACCGGGTTATGTGATAATACAATAGTTTATGGGACATGTAGCGGAACATGCACCAACTCGGTGGTCTATGGCAGCTGTACAGCAAGTAACTGTAGCGGCACCTATGTTATAGGTGGAAGCTGCCCATCAGGGACGTGCTCTGGCAATGCATCTCTAGTTAACAGTTTAACTAGCACTTTAAATGTCACCATCACCGGAAATACTGCCAATAACTTACTAATTAGCAAAAATACTCCTAATAATTACTTGATAGATAAGCTTCAAACTGGCAACCAAAATGGTATGCAATGTAGCGGGGCTGATTGTTCAAACCGGATAATGGGACAGTGTACGAATGGCTCGACTTGCAATGGTTCAGCAATTAACGGCGACTGTGGCAATAATGCGCAATGCCAGTCTGCAATTATTGATGGTAATTGCAATAATAATGCTAACTGTAGTAATTCAATAATCAAAGGTAACTGCGGTAACAATGCTAATTGTAGCAATTCACAAATTAGTGGCACTTGCGGCAATGGCGCTAATTGTAGTGGTTCAACCTGTAGAGCGTCAACTGCTAATCCAGGTCCATGCTAGCTCTTAGAGCCTGTTTGCTAAACCACAATGCGCCTATGAATGATAGAAATATTAGTCAGTTAAACTTTCACGAAGAAATTTTTTTACTATTTCAAGTTTACTATTAGTTTCATGGTTTGACTGAATCAAATAAAATTTAACTTCCCCGAAATGGTAGTCAGGTAGTAGCCTTACAATATCGCCATTCTCAAGCTCCTCCTTGATGCCGTACTCAAGCATGAAAGTTAAACCAGTCCCAGCTTTTACCATATCATATGCCGCAAGACTGCTATTATGAATAATGTTATAGCGAGGTAATTCAATTTCTACATTATTGCTGTCAGCCTCACCAATTACTTCACCAAATGCAGTTAGCTGATGATTATTATCATCTGCTACAATTGTAATTAGCCTATGTTTTAAAATATCACTAAAATCTGCTGGGCTTCCATTTTTCTCAAGATATTCTTTGGATGCGCATAATATTAATTTAGTTTTAAATAATACGCTTTGCTGAAAAGAAGGCTTTGTTGCCGGAATACGACTTAAAGCTAAATCAAAGACAAATGAATTTAAGTCGTGCTCATTTAGTACCAAATAGGAGATATTTAACTCAAGATCAGGATATTCATTAATCAAACTATTAAGTCTATGATTAATAAATCTATTTGCAAATAGTGGTGGTAGTATAACATTAATTCTGCCGGTAATTTTACCAGATAAAGCATTAAAATCGTCAATCCGGTTAATTAATGAATTTATATTAAATTTGAACATATTGTAAGCAATAAGCCCATGCTCAGTCAACTCCATCTCTTTGACATTTCTTTTAAATAGCTGCACACCAAGCATTTCTTCCAGAGAGTTCATCCTCCGGCTTATTTTTGATTGGTAGATGTTAAGAACATTTGCTGCCTTGGTAAAATTACCACATTCCACAATTTTGATAAATAGCGATAAATCATCTAACATTTTTTCTTACCCCCAAATATAATAATTTTTACTTTCACGTACCAGCTTATAATTTATCTAATATTATTAAGCAATAGTTTAACATTTTGTTATATATATATCAGTATTTCTTTACTGAATGGTTAAAATTAATAAGCAATGACTAAAAATAGAAGACAGCTATCTATAAATGACTATAGTCAAAGAAATTTTTATTGTCTATAATAGCGTAAATTACCCTATAATGAAAATTGAAATGACTAAAAATTACTTCCCACATGTTATTGAGCACATGGTGATACCATTATTTAAAGGAATGCTAAATAATAATGGACTATATGCCCTTTATGATAGAAATGGCACACTACTCATGTTATCTGATGCCCAAGTACAGATGTTCGCTGCAGAAAATAGTTCTCAATGCCTCGGTTTAAACCTGGGTAATTTACCAATTGCTATGCTTGAAAAAATCTCAACTAAAACTAGAGTATCCATACAAAATGTCTGGCTTGATTTTAATCAGATGTTTACCCTACATCAATATGTTGTTGAGAAGCAAGAAATAGTCCAATATATTGACCTATCTCCATATTATAATAACTTATCAAGCCATATGGTAACAATAGTTCCTTTTTTTCATCCAAATGGAGAGCTAATCGCATATCAAACTCATACTAGACAATGTAGTATTAATATATTAATAAACTTATTAAAAGATTATATAGGAATGGATAATAGTACGGAAGATAGTTTGAGTGGGAAACAGTCCGAGTTTCAGGAAAAATTTGGGATTGAACTTAGTGAGCGGCAACATGAAATTCTATTTCTTATGTCTAATGGACTAAATCAGTACAAGGTAGCTGACCTCTTAAACATTTCAAGAAGCACCGTAGCGAAGATCCTTAATACGCAAATAATTAGAAAATTTAATCTTAATCCGCCAAATACCGCAAAGCTAATTGAACGTGCTGTTAACCTAGGTATAAATGAACTAATCCCTTTTAGATTACGGAAACAAAAATTTATTTTATTTGATTCAGCTCGGGCATAGCAGGAGTTAACAAAATTTAGAATATAGACAATAAAAAAACCTCACGGAGTACCGTGAGGTTTTTTTATCTAACAAATTAAATTACTTTAATTTGATTTCTACATCTACACCAGCAGGAAGATCAAGCTTCATCAAAGCATCAATAGTCTTGTCTGAAGGCTCAACGATTTCCATAACACGTAAATGTGTACGAACTTCAATCTGATCACGTGAAGTTTTATTTACGTGCGGTGAACGTAATAAGTCAAAACGCTCTTTCTTAGTAGGCAAAGGAATCGGACCTTTAACCATAGCACCAGTGCGTTTAGCTGTTTCTACGATCTCTTCAGCAGAACGATCAATAAGAATATGATCATAAGCTTTAAGACGGATACGGATATTTTGTCTTTGTTGAGTCATTTTCAGTATCCTTTATTAAGCAATAATTTTAGAAACAACACCAGCACCTACTGTACGACCACCTTCACGAATCGCAAAACGTAAACCGTCTTCCATCGCAATTGGTGCAATCAATTCTACAGTAATACGAATGTTATCACCAGGCATAACCATTTCGGTACCTTCTGGTAATGCTACTGCTCCTGTTACATCCGTTGTACGGAAGTAGAACTGTGGACGGTAGTTACTGAAGAATGGTGTATGACGTCCACCCTCTTCTTTGCTTAGTACATATACTTCAGCTTCAAATTTTGTATGTGGCTTGATTGAACCTGGCTTAGCCAATACTTGACCACGCTCAACGTCTTCACGTTTTGTACCACGAAGTAGTAAACCAACGTTGTCACCAGCTTGACCTTGATCCAATAATTTACGGAACATCTCAACACCAGTTACTGTTGTTTTTTGAAGATCACGGATACCTACGATCTCAATCTCTTCACCTACTTTGATAATACCACGCTCTACCCGACCAGTTACAACTGTACCACGACCTGAAATTGAGAACACATCTTCAACAGGCATCAAGAATGCACCATCTACTGCACGCTCTGGTTGTGGAATGTAAGCATCTAAAGCTTCTGCTAGTTTATAAATTGCTGGCTCACCGTATTGACCTTGATCGCCTTCAAGGGCTTTCAAAGCTGAACCACGAATTACTGGTGTATCATCACCAGGGAATTCATACTGGCTTAACAACTCACGAACTTCCATTTCTACTAGTTCAAGAAGTTCTTCATCATCAACCATATCGCATTTATTCAAGAATACAACGATGTATGGTACACCAACTTGACGCGCAAGAAGGATATGCTCACGTGTTTGTGGCATAGGACCATCTGATGCTGCTACTACAAGAATAGCTCCATCCATCTGTGCTGCACCTGTAATCATGTTTTTGATGTAATCAGCATGTCCTGGGCAGTCAACGTGTGCGTAATGACGACCTTCTGTTTCATATTCTACGTGTGCTGTATTAATCGTAATACCACGTGCTTTTTCTTCTGGAGTGCTATCGATTTGATCGTAACCTTTAGCTTCACCACCGAATTTTTTTGACAGAATTGTCGTAATCGCTGCTGTCAATGTAGTTTTTCCATGATCCACGTGACCAATCGTTCCTACGTTTACATGCGGTTTCGTACGTTCAAATTTTTCTTTAGCCATTTTTATTCCTTTAATACTGGATAGTCAAAGAATACAACTATCCACAGCTTTTATTTATAAGATAATAAGATAAAATCGCAAGAGTATGAAGTGAAAACTAGGCGCAAGGCGACGCCGTGTACATTAATAGTACACAAGAAGCCTTGCAACAACGTTATCACTTCATAATCAAGATTTATTTTTTGTTTACAACAGCGTCAGCAATATGCTTAGGCGCTTCCGCATAATGTTTAAATTCCATCGAATACGTTGCACGACCTTGAGTCATTGAACGCAAATCAGTAGAGTAACCAAACATTTCTGCTAGAGGAACTTCAGCACGAACTTTTTTACCGCCGCTATCATCGTCATCCATACCCTGAATGATACCACGACGAGATGAAAGGTCACCCATCACATCACCCATGTATTCTTCAGGAGTTTCAACTTCAACTGCCATCATTGGCTCAAGTAAAATTGGTTGTGCTTTACGCATACCTTCTTTAAACGCCATTGAACCAGCTAACTCAAATGCTAATTGTGATGAATCGACATCATGGTAAGAACCATCAAATAACGCAACTTTCACATCAACTACTGGATAACCAGCAACGACACCTGATTTCATTGCACCTTGGATACCATAATCAACCGAAGGGATAAATTCACGCGGAACTGTACCACCTTTAATTTCATCAGCAAATGAGTAACCATTACCTTCACCAGCTGGCTCCATGCGAATCCATACGTGACCGTACTGACCTTTACCACCAGACTGCTTAACGTGTTTACCTTCAACTTCGATTGCATTACGGATAGTTTCACGATATGCAACTTGAGGAGCACCAACGTTAGCTTCAACACCAAATTCACGTTTCATACGATCAACAATAATCTCTAAGTGAAGCTCACCCATTCCAGAGATAATCGTCTGACCAGTTTCTTCATCACCTTTAACGCGGAATGAAGGATCTTCTTTAGCTAGACGGTTAAGCGCAACACCCATTTTCTCTTGATCGGCTTTAGTTTTTGGCTCAATCGCGATATGAATTACTGGCTCAGGGAACACCATACGCTCAAGCGTAATTTCATGTGCTGAATCACATAGAGTATCACCAGTTGTAACCTCTTTAAGTCCGATTGCCGCAGCAATATCACCCGCACGAACTTCTTCAATCTCTTCACGGTTATTAGCATGCATCTGAACGATACGTCCGATACGCTCTTTTTTACCTTTAACTGGGTTATAAACTGAATCACCAGATTTAACCACACCAGAGTAAACGCGGAAGAATGTTAACTGACCAACAAACGGATCACTCATCAATTTGAATGCAAGAGCTGAGAATGGGGCATCATCAGATGACTCACGAGTTGACTCAGTACCATCAGGTAATTCACCTTTAATCGCAGCAACTTCTGTTGGTGAAGGCAAATAATCGATAACGGCATCAAGCATAGCCTGAACACCTTTATTTTTAAATGCTGAACCACAGAACATCGGAATGATTTCGCAAGCAATTGTACGTTGACGAATAGCAGCCATAATTTCAGCTTCAGTTAATTCATTACCTTCAAGGTATTTATCCATTAACTCTTCACTAGCTTCAGCCGCAGCTTCAACCATTTTACCGCGCCATTCATTACAAACATCAACTAGATCAGCAGGAATATCAACGTATTCAAACTTCATTCCTTGAGTAGAATCATCCCAAGCAATCGCTTTCATCTTAACCAGATCAATTACACCGGTAAAGTTTTCTTCAGCACCAATTGGCACTTGCATCGGAACTGGATTACCTTTAAGGCGGTTACGGATACCGTCAACCACTTTAAAGAAGTTAGCACCCTGACGATCCATTTTATTTACAAATGCAATCCGCGGTACTTTGTATTTATTAGCTTGACGCCATACAGTTTCAGACTGAGGCTGAACCCCACCCACTGCACAGTAAACCATACATGCACCATCAAGTACACGCATAGAACGCTCAACCTCAATCGTGAAGTCAACGTGCCCTGGTGTATCAATGATATTTACGCGATGCTCAGGACGATTACCATCCATACCACGCCAGAAAGTTGTCGTAGCAGCAGAAGTAATGGTAATACCACGCTCTTGCTCCTGCTCCATCCAATCCATCGTCGCCGCACCATCATGTACCTCACCAATTTTGTGATTTACACCAGTGTAGAATAACACACGCTCAGTTGTAGTGGTTTTACCAGCATCAATATGCGCAGAGATACCAATATTACGGTATCTTTCAATCGGAGTTTTTCTTGCCATCTTGTCTTAATCCCTATCTTAATAGCGGAAATGAGCAAAAGCTTTATTTGCTTCAGCCATTCTGTGTACTTCTTCACGGCGTTTCATAGCAGCACCGCGACCTTCGATTGCTTCCATCATTTCATTTGCAAGACGGATGTCCATTGATTTTTCACCACGTTTACGAGCAGCATCACGCAACCAGCGCATTGCTAAAGCAACCTGACGCTCAGGCGCAACTTCGATAGGAATCTGATAGTTAGCACCACCAACACGGCGTGATTTCAATTCAACAATCGGCTTAACCGCTTCAAGTGCCTGATTGAATACTTCAATACCTTCTTTTTTTGATTTGTTTGATACGATATCTAAAGCACCGTAAACAATTTTCTCAGCAACGGCTTTTTTACCGCTTTCCATAATGATATTCATAAATTTTGACAAGGCATGGCTACCAAATTTAGGATCTGGCAATACTTGTCTTTTCTCGACTTCTCTACGTCTAGGCATAATCTCTTTTCCTTAAAAAACCTGTTTTATTATTTAGGGCGTTTAGCACCGTATTTAGAACGTGACTGTTTACGATCTTTAACACCAGCCAGATCAAGAGATCCGCGCACTGTATGGTAACGTACACCTGGTAAATCTTTCACACGACCACCACGGATAAGTACCACGCTGTGCTCTTGCAGATTATGACCTTCACCACCGATATAACTATTCACAGTGAAGCCATTAGTCAAGCGTACACGACATACTTTACGTAATGCAGAGTTAGGTTTTTTAGGAGTTGTAGTGTACACACGTACACAAACACCACGACGTTGAGGACATTCAGCTAGCGCAGGAGATTTACTCTTGTAGCGAACGCTTACACGTGGCTTTCTTACTAATTGATTAATAGTAGGCATTATCTTCCTTCTTTTATTAAAAATACTGAAGCGTGGACCCCATGTCCAAGCCTCCAAGCATAAGCCGCATCAGATATATACAATATATTTATTGATTATAAATATGCTTTTATTCAAAATATTATTTTGAGGCGCGTTATTATACCATACAATCAAGATAAATCACAAAGCAAATTAACTCAAATAACTACATCAAGCTTACACCTGCATTATTCCCAGAAAATACGCCAATTTTCTGTAGCGTTATGCCACAAATACCACCCTATAAAACCACAGAAAAATACAGTTTTGCGCTCAATACATGCCTGGCTTTATTATTCAGCTTGCACAATAACCAGCTTAAATGCTAAACTTGAGCGTTACTGAACCCCACCCAATCTTAAAAATTTACATACCTCAGAGCTAAATTTTATCCGAAAAGGATCTCCATTAATGCTGGATCAAGCACAAAAAAATGAATATCTGGAATCAGTATTAATTCCCAATTTTACCCATCTAATTGACCAAAATATCTATTCCGCACTATTTGACCACGAATTAAAAATTGCAATTTGCACTACTAAAACAGCACAGTCGATTGGCTTTAAAAACTGGAAAGAGGCAACGGGGTTAAGTTTTCGTAACTATGAAGATACCGTACTTGCCGCTCAAATATTTGCGGAACATTACACTGAAGACCTAATGGACTCGCTCCACCAATATGCACAAAAAATTTATGAAATACAAAAGACCGTATTTAAAACAAAAAACATTATCAGCTTTATTGACTTATTACCCTATAACGGAAAGTTTGTCTCCTATCTGGTCACATACGTTCCTATCTTGCATCCATGCGGGGAAGTAGTTGCTATTCAGAGCTTTGCAATTGAGTCTCGCTTTTTTAGCCATCAGGACTACTTACAAGTAATAATCGATCAAAATAAACAAAGCAAGTACCTTCACCTTGATAAGCTTACTTTGAGACAGCATGAAATAATGTTTCTACTTGCTAATGGTATTAATCAAGAGCAATGTGCCCAGATTTTAAAAATTAGCCGAAGTACAATTGGCAATATCATCGCAAATCAGCTTTGTCCAAAATTTGGTATTCCCGGATCAAATACAAAACTTTTGGCACAAATGGCATTAAATCATGAATACCACCAACTAGTCCCTTCCAGTCTCTATCGCCCATATATTGTCGTTTTAGATGAGAAGCTGGCTGAACAAATAGGAAATTATACGATAGGATTAAATCCGCTAAGTGAATAAAATGGTAGCTCAAATAAATCACACTCGAATTAAATATCTAATAATCACCGATTGATACTACTACCTAAAATTAAAAACTACATAATCTTTATCAATCCAATAGTTCATAATGCAATAGATAAAATCATCTATTGCGAGTAATCTAACAATCATTTAAAATTTGGTTAGTAAATTAGATAACTATTTAAAAGGGACTAGAAATGCTAATCAAACACAAAAAGAATCCAATCCTTCTAACAGTATTAAGTATTATTAGCGGAGCAATACTTACTGGCTGCAATTCGGGTAGTAGTTCAAGTAGTGCATCATCTCAGCCGGTTTATACGATTCTTTTTGATGCTGGAAGTAGTGGCACACGCTTATCTCTGTATAAAGTTATTCCCGGAAATGGTGGCTATCCGCAGATCACTAAACTAAGTGAAAAAGAGTATAACGATAATGGCATCAATGACTTCCTAAATGGAAACGGAACCATAGAGTTGGTTGATAAAGCTGGCGTAAATACCCTTCCGGGAGGCACCAGACCTGTTAATTGTACTGGTGGCACTGAGCAAACTACTGGTAAACAAGTTCAAATTATTGGTTTGGGAGAGTCTGATGTTAGCCCATGTGTATTGGCTCCACTATTAAATTCTCAAGATACTACCTTAGCAGCAAATAACTTGACTCGTTCCCAAGTGAAAACAGAACTTTTTGCAACCGCTGGTATGCGTACCGAAGATACTCGTAATGGTGGTAGTTATTCAACTGAATCCATAACAGCTTACTACCAGATAATGAAAACCTATGTTGCCGGAATGGGTTTTGCAACGGGTGAATTTAAAACTATTAACGGGAATAGTGAAGAAGGTGTCTGGACATGGATTAACCTGAATGATTATTACTACAATGTGTTTGGTGGGAACACAACTGTTAGCGCTACAATTCAGCAACCTGTTGGAGATTTTGAAGTGGGTGGTTCCTCAATGCAGATTGCTTTTCCAACCAATACCACGCCAAATCCTACAGGGAATGTATATAAGGTAACGATTAATGGCAAAACATTTAATGTCTATAGCAAATCCTTTCTTGGCTTAGGTGCCGATGATGCCCGTAAGTATGTAAGAGCATATAACTATAGTAACCAGAATGGCGGGTTGGATTGTTTTGCAACCGGAGCAACAGAATCTAGTACAACTGAAGATAGTGGAATTTCACTCTATCCATCAACAACCTTAACGCCAAATATTTTCCCCGGAAATACTGTTACCACTACGCCATGGTTTACTTTGTCTGCCTCAGCACTTAACCTGCAAGGAAATCCTAACTATAGTTTGAATACCTGTAGCGCTAAATATGATACAGTAATCAGTCAGGTAATTTCTCTGGCACGTAATAATAATGGTACCTTAAATGAAGGAAATACTGCTACTTGGGCTGAATTTAAACAAACATTAGAGACAAGTACTAGCCCATTTGTTGGTGTTGATAATTTTTATTATACAGCTGCAGATTTGAATCTTGCTGAATCAACAAACTTTAACCCAACTACGTTTGAAAATAATTTGGTAAGTAAATGCTCTACAGTGATTGCTGGAAATAAATTACAAATACAAGCAATTTGTGCGAATGGTACTTTTATGAACTCATTTCTGTTTGCTGCTACTAATGGTTTATTTAATGGAAGTACTGCTAGCTTTTCGGGAGTCTTACCGTCTAAAATAAACGGTGTTACTGTGCTAACTTGGACTCGTGGTTATCTGCTACAAAAATATGCTAACTAGTCCCAAAAGTTAAAAGGCTGCATTTGCAGCCTTTTTTATATACAGTAACAAAATTCTCATCATTTTCACATCTAATTTTAAATCAATGCATCCTGACGCGCAAACCATTAAAGATTTATGTAGTATAATAATATCCAGTTTATTTTCATATTCGATTTAACTGGAAAACATGCTAAGTCAACAAGAAAAATATAAATATCTGCAGGAAGTTGTAATATCAGATTTTATGCCATTAGTCGAGCAAAAGATATTTTCAGTCATCTATGACTATGACTGTAAGATTGCTATTTGCACCAATTATTCGGCGCAATCAATTGCAATGGAATCTTGGAAGGATGCGGTTGGCATATCATTTAAAGATCAGCACCGTTCCGATCTGGGTGCTAAAATTTTTGGCTCCAAGTATACAGGAGCCTTTGTCGAGTTTATTCATCACTATATTGAGAAAATATATCAGCTGCAATTAAGTATTTTTCGTAATAAAAATGTGGTGAATTTTATTGATTTATTACCATACAATGATCAGTTTATTGCCTATCTGATAACTTATGTGCCGATATTTCATCCAAGAGGTGAAGTTATTGGTATTCAAAGCTTTGCTACCAGTATTCCTTTTTTTAGCCATCATGATTATTTGCAAAATATCTTGGGGTATAATAAGCAAACCGAGATCAGCAAAACAGCGGTAAAACTTACCAATCGCGAGCATGAGATACTTTTTTTATTGGCAAATTTGATTCCACCAGAACAGATGACCCAAATACTGGGAATTAGCAGAAGTACTATCGCCAATATAATTGCTAAACAACTCAGCAAAAAATTTGGACTAGCTGGTTCCAACTCGAAACTGCTAACCCAGCTAGCAATTGAACAAGGTTACCATAAGCTGATACCAGAATCGCTATCGAAACCATATATCATTATTCTGGATGAGCAGCTTGCCAAAGAAATAAATCTGGATAAAAAAAAGCCTCTTAAAAAAGAGGCTCTCACGTGCTACTAGAATTTCACCTACATTATTGGATTTTAATTGTGTTTACATAGTTATTACTAAAACTGTTTTCGCTACCCCATTGCCCTTCAACATAGTATAGATTATTTCCATCAGTTGTAAGATAATCACAAGAGAAATACCCTGATTCCGCTGAGTTAGTCAAAATTTGCCAGTTAGCATTTGCAGAAGAATCCGCTGGCAAATATAGAAAATCTGATTCAGCACAGGCATAGGCAGTATTTTTAATATAGACCAGATCATTAATATTTTTGTTATCCGCTCCAAATTTTATCCCCGGAGTAGCACTACTACCAAGAGGCGTCAGATAAACTTGAGTGGTAGTAACTGTGCGGAAGTTCGATTCAGTGTTTAATTGATAACTAAAGTAAAGATTACCACTCTGATCAAAGTCTTCAATAGTAGCCGGACCTGGTATAAAAAAATCGGGAACTGATTCTAACTGATTAGTAGCCAATTGAATTGTATATAATGCCGACTCATTCGGATCCGCCAGATATAACTGCCCCTGACGATAGAGTAGTTTACTGAATGACATTACGAAAGGAATATCAATATTGTTAACTGTCCAAGTATTTGTCTGCGTCTGGTATTTTAGGATGAAGTTACTCTCAGTTGTAGCCTGACTTCCTAATGCATAAATATTACCTTGATTATCACTAACAACTTGAGATGAGATGATAATATTATTTGGCACAGTCAGATTACAACTCATCTTGCCGGGAACATTCTGCAATGCAAGCTTACATAAAACCCCACTTTGATCTACACTATAAACACTTTTACTTAATGGATCATAAGCTAAACCGCTTAAGGTTGGGTTTTCAGTAATATTCGTCTGATTTCCCGATGAATTACTTGTTCCATTGCATGCGGCAAGAATTATGCTCAGTAATATTAATCCACCTAAAAAATTGTTGCTCAATTTAATTTTCATAATATGATTCTTTCTTTATTTATGTACTTGCGTTAAAGTGGATTTACTACTTTAGTAAACTGCATATTGAAATTTGTAAGTCCATCATTACAAGCAAAAGTTCTGCTATCTGCAAGTTTATTATCACCTGTAGTGGGCAGACATTTATAAGTTCTATTTGCACCCAAAAGTCCTTTATATGGAATCACAAACTGATTAATATATGAAACACCATTTTCTGTAGCCGTATATCCTTGGGCGGTTTTATTCGTAGTATTTTTATCGGTAGTATATGTTGAATAAACATTCACAAATGAGACCGGAACCAGATAAGTCAAGTTTCCACCAAGAATATAATACCAAGCACTATTTAATTGCCCATACTTTACAGCATCAAAATTATAGGTTGTCTTACTATTATTAAAAGTGCTTTTCATTTGGGTTACAATAGCCGGGCACGTTTCAGCCTGAGCATTAAAACAATTTACCGCCTTAGAATTAATATAATCAATCCGGGCATTCAATGTTTTTGTTTGGCTATTGATATACGAATTAAGATCAGGCTGAATCGGTAATGAATCACCCTTATAATGATTTAGAAATTCAATCCGGCTTTTAGAAAGATTTAATTCATCAAATACTTCATTTTGTGCCGTAACAGCAGCTGTCGAAAGTGGCTTTGGCGCAGGTACAGTTACTCCTACTGAAGAATAAGAAGTTAATACCGGATTAAAATAAAATAGATTATTAACAATCATGCCGCTATCATTTTTAACTTGTGAGCCAAGCGTTGAAGAATAAGCAATAATTGAATCAACTAAAGCCTGACAGGCTGCCGGAGTATCAACACTACAGGCACTAACATTATAGCTACCTGTATTTGGATCTTTGCCAAAAATATCATTCAGATTTTCTGGAGTACCACCATTTTGCAAAGCAGAAATGGCAATAACGGCATCTTTAGTTATCTTGCTGCCTGCCATTTTAAGTGTTGGGACAATGCTAACCAGACTAACTCCTGCCGAAACAGAACCATTAAACTCATTTGCCTGTTCTTTTGTTTTAAAAGTTATGCTAACATTGACTGCAATAACTGCCCCAGCATCCAGATTACTGACAAAAGAATCACCACAAGTCTGAAAAAATGCAGCTTCGCTAGATGCCAAGGCCTTTTTACCACTGGTGCTAAGATTATCGTTACCATAAACTGTTGTCAAACTAGCTTTGGTTGAATATGTATATAGATAAGTATAATTATAGGTATAGTCAGTATTCTTGGTACTGGAAGCAAAAGAAGCATTAGCACCAACAGTTATTCCGTACAACTGAAGACCATCGAGCCCTAAGCCAAGATTTAAGGAACGACTTAACTGTAGATTTGAGGCAGTCGAATTAAAGGTTAGCCCCGCCTGAGGCGAAGTACCAATACTTACATTACTCGTATCCATACAGATAGTAGAACTAGTTGGCATGCCTGTTGCACTAAGAGTAGGAGCACCTAGAATAGCCCAATCATCATTGACTGCATTTTTTAACGAACTTTTTTTCAATTGCAGATTAGCATTACTGGCAAAACCACTTCCTGCCAATAAAGTCAAAATGCACCCAGCAAAAGCTGCTTTTCTATTTCCCATTATTTTCCCTTATTTATTTGTTGCCCCCTTTTGGAAGCGATGAAAGTATTATAGCTGACAGGCAAAACTTCAACAATAGATGATTTTGTCTACTTATTGAATTAATATAAGCTGTGAGATATTCTCTAAACATCTTACTTTAAAAATAAGCCAGTCATTATGACTGGCTATTTTAATTATTACCAGCTTAATTTTTCAGCATTGGTTTACCATCAACAGATAATACGTATGTACCACTACCACCATATGTACTTGCCACCCAGTTTACTTTAGGCCCACTGCTAAATTGTAACTCATCCATTTTCGCACCTGTATCAATTGCTTTACAATCATTGGTTATACATTGTGGAGTAAGCCAAAGCTGCAACCTCTTATCTGCTTTATCAATTTTAGAACGGATTGCCCATACATACGAAGTACCATCACTATTAACATAGCGCATGAAACTAAAAAACTCTCCACTACCAATTTGCCAGTAATCAGCACCATAGTAAGTAATGCCAAATGCCCAATCTCCACCATTAGTAAGAATTGAACGATTAAAAATGCTACGGATATAAGACTTACTATTTCTAGTAAATTTTTCGGTAAAACCTCCTGCTGGAATAACTAATTTATTCAAATCAGCTGGTGAGAAACCAAAACCTGCAGCAAGGGTACTATCGGGTGCTCTCAATCCTGCTGACACAGAAACATCATCAAATACTCCTGATCCAGAAGTATCTTGTAACAAACTATAATTTGCCCATGGGAATGCTGAACCATCACCGTAATTATTACCAGTTCCACCATGGAAAAACCTATCTGGCACTAATACACCTATCACATTTACTACTTTACCATCAACTTCAGTTGCACCTCTTTTCTGATAATAATATTTGGATTTAACTAGTTCATTTCCATTTTTACATTGCGTCACTATATATGGTTTGTTATCACTTGTTCTTGCATACCATTCAAGAACTGCTGGCATCACTGTTTTACCATCAGTAGATAATGAAGAGCAACCTGCCGCAATCATGCCTTTGGCTAACTCTTCAGGGAAGCCAGCTAATGGTACATATAATTGATCCTTATTTGCACCAAGTAGAGTATCACTTAAAAATTTTACTTTAGCATCTATAATCTCATCAACTTTAGCGGCAGCTTGCTCCCATGGAACAGAAATACTTTTACTACCAACACCATCTGGCAGATAGGTAAAGCTTTCAGCCAAATTGTCAATTAGCCAAGCTTTATCAATTGTTTTAGCTTTTTTTGCCTCTACAATAGTATTGATTTCATCTTTCAGCATTGGTTTAAATTGCATTGAACTAGCGATTACCGTTGTAACTGCTTTATTTATGACAATATCACACTGAATTCTATTAGCTATTACATCACCAGTTATTTGCTTAGGGTCTTTGTTACACCACTCATCCAAAGAAATTTTAAGATCTTTTATATTCTGATTCGTCAACAATCCTTCAAATTGATTTAGTTGCGCCGTTAAATTTTGTAACAAATATTTAGCATTGTCAGACTTTTCGAAAGCTGATCTTAAGCCACCGTTATTTTGCACATAATTTAAAATAGTTTGGTAGTTATTGGTAAATGAAACATATTTCGCCACATAGAAGTTATAGTTATACCGATTACGGTCAGTCAAGCTATTTATTGCTTTTTGTGCATCAGCTTTAGATAGTTTACTGGCTAAAGCATCAATTTGATAATCTAAAGCGTTAATTTTTGAATCCAGCATTTCTACTTTATTATTAATTTCAGCCAGTTTTGCATCAGTACCAGAAGGACAAGCATCGCCAACTATCTGCGAACCAATACTGAAAAACCCTCCAACTACACCACCCACTACAGGGATCATACCAATAACTGAACCCATATAACTAAAGATACTTTGGGCTTTTGCCGCATCATCACAGATACCCTTACCAGAGGGAAATGGCATAGCAACAGATTTAACCATAGGTCCTCTAGCAGTCTCACTATTTAATACCTTATCGTGTGCCAGTTTAACCAGAAAATCTTTGTAGAATTTATTTTCGTTAGCCCCGACTTTTTGTGCGACAAAATATAGTCCTAACTCTTCAAAGATATCAGGAGTATTATCCGGACTACTGTAATTTATGAAGAAACTGGTTAATTCTTCATTTAATTTCATTGCTGGCTTGCCAGATTTTTGCTGCAACTGATTAAACACGTAAACACCAAGCCATGCATCATTGATCATAATATAGTTAGTCCCTGATGATGGTTTATCAAGTAATTGATAAGCTGAAGCCAAATTATTTTTTGCATCATAAAATTTTAAATAAACTGTGCCTTGCCATTCTACTTTACCGAGGTTTAAATCACAACGTTGATCAACCTTACAATTAAATTTGCCACTGTATAGTTGCTTATCTTTATTATTTACAACTACTATCTTGCTTATCGCAGCACTTGACTGATTATTTACATTAAATAAAATCTGACCATTATTTACACTTTTAGCGTTGCTTTTCTTTGCTCCTGCATTACCAACAGTATTTGGATTACCATCATCACCAATACTATTTACATTAAGGATAGCATTAGCATTAAATGCAAGTGAGGTAAGTAAAACCATGAATAATGATTTTGGTTTATTGATAATTTTCATAATAATCGCATCCTTTCATAAGTAGCGAGGTTGAAGGTTTATATTGTTCTCAGATAATGATTATCTGCTATTTACTTGCGATCCGCAATAGATGATTTTGTCTATTCCCCCTATTACAAAAGAGGAATAAAAAAGCCCCGCAGGGCTTTTGTCAGCGAGAAAATGGTATTGCTTCACCATTGATAGTCATGATATATGAGGAATCAAGTAATCCAGCCGGACTTGCCCTCCAACTATAGCTAGTCAGACCAAACCTAACTGCTAGACTTGAAGGAGTTGCCTGGCAATCAAGAGTCATACATTGCTGCTGGAATCCTTCACTCACATTTGCACCCCAGATACCATGGAAAGAACGAGAATATTTTGACACTATACTCCAAACCCAACTTAAACCAGCTTCATCAGTAAACCGAATAAAACTATTATACTCTCGTTCTTGGCTTACTAAACCATTTCTTATGCGTAGAAATGAACTGTTGGTTCTATTTTCATAAACATTCACCGCTCCAATATTATGATTAATTGGTGTCATTATATTCCAGACACCACCATTAGAATTTAACTGAAACAGATGTGGATTCAAACGAATATCAGTGATACCAGTAATACTTGTCAGATTAGTAGAGTATACTCTTGTATTTTGTGGAGCAATTAATCGGTACCACAATATCGTCTCATCGTTGCTTCCTGATGAGTGACTTACATCGCCAGAATGCTGAAATTGATTGTTATTTCTAGTGCTAGAGAAAAATTCATTTGGTACTAGGACTCCCATTACATTTCGCGGATTAAAATAATTAGTAGTTCCACTCCGGTATTGATAACGAGATCTAAACATAGTATTTTGATCATCTCCCGGGCACATAACTTCTACATACGGACTTGTTCCACCGTGCCAGTCAAGAATATAAGGTTCACTAATATTTTGTCCATTGCTGTCTCGATATCTGTGAATACATCCAACTGCCTCGATTCGGCTAATCAAACGGCTATCTAACCCATTAATTAGATGTATAAATGATCTACTACTACCAAAACCAGCCTCCATACTCTGTAGGAAAGTACCAAAGTCGCTATTTAATCTAGCCTGATCATTCTGATATTGGAAGTTGCTTGCGCCTCCTGCACCGATTAATGAATTAAACATATCTTGTAATGCTTGTTGTGCTGCAGTAGCAATACTTGTATAACGAACATAGCTTCTAAGTACATAATAGTTACAATCTATTCGTCGGCGCATGATGCTACCGGCTATATTATCAACCGGATTAGCAGTTGAACTATTTACGCGGCAAAAAGTATCCAGTTCTCGTCTTAGATTAGGTCTTGTGGACTCAAGGTCTTGTACTGAAGTTCTTAGTTGATTAGAGGTTGCATAGAGATTATTTAGTGATGTCCAGAGGTTGGAATTCATTACACGATTTATACCACCATTCGCAGCAACATAAGATTGTAAGGTTGTATGATATCTACCACTCCGATCTGGCTGGTTTCGCAGAAACGAATAGTATAGATTTAATGCTGTTTCCATACTATTAGTATCTCTATCCATCTCATTGGTCACATTAGTTATCTGAATTAAAGATGCTTGAACTGATAATGCGCCTATCTGATCACTGATCGCATTCATTTGGTCGCGTAACTCACTCAGCCGTTCATTAATTTGTCTAAATTGCTGGGTATAATCAGGAGTACTACTTGGACAAGCAGAATACTGTGCAGCTGTAATCATTTTTGTAATTATTCCTATCCCAGCGAATGGGCCTTTGGCAACAGCCTCAAAGAATCCAACCGCGGTTTTCATGCCACTACTACAAAATGGACTTTTTGTAGCCGAAGAACCAACCATTCTCCCCTGATTAGAAGATAAAAGCAAATGACTATTTTTTAATAGGCTGGAATTAAGCATAAGCACTCCATTATGTTTTATAACATTGTCTATCGAGTTTAATACCTGATTCGATGATTTACCGCTATCAATTTGTTGCTGATAATATCCGCCCAATAATTCAAATGGCGAATATTTCTCACTATTCGCGCCAAAGGCATGACTTAAGCGCTCAAATGTCATAGCTTTATCGATAACCTCAAGTAGGCTATAGATATATAAACCCAAGGAGAGATTACTAGCGTATATGTACTCATATTGCGAAGAATCAGGTACTGAGCTAAAATCATAAACAGAGACTAGCTTATTTTTGCTATCAAAGAAAAATGCATCCAAATCTTTATTAAGCTTTAATCCCGGTGCACTAATTTCACAAAAACTCTCAGTAGCGCAATTAAGATTATTACTGTAATGAACTTTACCATCGGGATCCTTGATTTGAATTGAGCTAATTATTGAATTTGTATCATTACGCAACACTAATTTTGTCGCAGACTTTAGCTTTGCATGATGCTCATTAGCACCCGCATTACCCTCTGTATGTGGATTACCATCATCACCAATACTATTAGTATTCCATACCGCATGCGCATCCAGCATTGACAAGGATAGTGCAACACTTAGTATGGCTGATAGTTTAATATTTCTTTTCATGACATTCCCTTTTTAAACCCATCATTTTTCTTTAATCTAGATAAAGTAGATTTTACAGGGTTAGTAAAACTCCCACAATAGATAATTTTGTCTATCCCTCATGATTTATTTCAATTAGACTAGCCACGCTCAAAGGCGAAACTAAATTACAACTATCATTTCAATGAAATACCCTATTTAGCAGTAACACCAAACGCTACGTTTCTTTTTACCAATGTCAGTACCAATACTATAAAATAGACACTTAAAATAATCATTTTTCGAGGGAAGATCATATGTTTACAGGATGGAGAAACCACCCGAGAAGTCTGAAACGGCTTTTCTTTACCGAAATGTGGGAACGCTTTAGCTTCTACGGCTTAAATGCGGTCTTAGTACTATTTCTTACTAAAGCGGCGCATATACCAGAAGATTTAGCTTTAATCATATTCGGTAGTTATGTAACATATGTTTATCTCTCGACTACAATTGCTGGATTTCTTGCCGATCGACTTTACGGTTATGCAAAGGTTGCATTCATTGGCGGTATATTCATCCTGATTGGGCACCTGACGATGGCTTTATCAAATTTTAGTTTCTCGTTATTCTATTTCGGTCTTGGTTGTATCGCTACAGGAACTGGACTACTAAAACCAAATGTCTCGGTCATGGTTGGTAAATTATATTCCGACGAACATGAAGATATGCGCGTTCAGGGATTTAATATTTATTATATGGGAATTAATATCGGTGCGGTGATTGCCCCAACTGCGGTTGGTTTTGTTGCCGAAAAAGTTGCTTGGCATGCAGGATTTGGGCTAGCGGCAATCGGGATGGCACTTGGCTTATATATTTTTAAACGCGGAGAAAAAGAATTCCCTGCTAATTGTAAGGTTGCCAATAATGAACTAATTAACTCTCGCTTTGCTGGAATAAAGCTAAATATTTGGGTTTATGTGATGCTTTTGGCTTTAGCCGCAATCTTTGCTACACTATTAGCTAATCCAATTCAATCAACGGTAGTTTCAGGAATCTGTCTCCTAATCCTTGGTGGTTACATAATCTCATTATGGCGCAAACTAACTATTGAAGAACGCAGTAAAGTTTGGATTATTCTGGTATTATCGATATTCTCAGTTAGTTATTGGACATTATCTAACCAGACTATTGCGAGCCTGCCAATTTTTATCGATCGAGTAGTTGATTTAAATTATTTTGGCGTTACAATTCCCGCTTCAAGTATCTCAAGCTTCTACTCTCTGATTTTGATCATTTTAGCACCAATAATTGCTTGGTTCTGGAATTTTACGAAACAAATCAAACATGAGCCAGGCTATGCGGGTAAATTTGCGCTTGGTTTATTTGTCGCAACTCTAGCATTTGTATTCATAATATTTGGGATTATGCAGGCTGAACATTCGGGTAAAATGAGTCTCGTTTGGATACTAGTTTGCTATACCCTACTTGGCTTTGGCGAATTATGTATTTCACCAAATGGTCTTGCGCTAGTAACAAAATATGCGCCGCAAAATCTATCTGGTATCATGATGGGATTATGGTGGATGATTAATGCCTTTGCTGGTTTGACCGCAGGATTAATTGCCCAATTAATTGGTTTTCAGTCGGCGGATAAACTTCCAGTTGCCGAACAATTAAATATTTATCAAAATGGATTTATTAAGGTAACCATTCTTGGCATAATAATCACCGCAATATTGTTTATAATTCGTAATAAAATTGATGAAAGAAGCTAAGATGTTATTAATCGCAAATTATGAAGGAAGATCCGGGACTAACCGTGCAGCTGAAATCCTTGCTAGCAAGGAAAATGGATTACGCGCAATAATCGAAGGAATAAAAATTGTCGAGGCCAATCTGGATATTCATACTGTTGGCATGAGTTCATGGCCAAATATTCTTGGCGAACTACAGCTTGATGCAGCTGTAATGGATGGCACAACTAGGCGAACTGGTGCGGTAGGTGCATTACGAAATTTCAAACACCCAGTTGAAGTGGCTTATCGGATCATGACCGATATTGACCATGAAATATTAGTTGGTGAAGGTGCAGAACGCTTTGCCCGTGAAATTGGTGCCGAAATCGCCAAAAATGAAACCGAACTCTCGATAAATACTTGGCACAAACATCTTAATGACGTATTAACCGAAGAACAGAAAGCTAAGTTTCCAGATGTAAGACTTCTTGACATCAAAAATAAAGCAGTTGACCCAGAAAAGCTCTTTGATACCACTGTTTATCTCAGTATTGATCATGAAGCACGGATTTCTTCGGCAACTAGTACCTCTGGCTGGGCATGGAAATATCCGGGGCGGCTTGGTGATAGCCCGATTATCGGTGCTGGCAGTTATGCAGATAGTCGCTATGGTGCATGCGCCTGTACCCACACTGGAGAAATGAGTATTCGCGCGGGTACAGCCCGTAGTGTTGTACTTTACATGAAAATGGGTTTAAGTGTAGCTGATGCAGTCTATGAAGCAGCCCGCGATCTTGCTGATCTTAAAACCGGGTACTTAGATGAAGTTACTATTCATGCAGTAGATAAATCAGGCAACCATAAGGTGATTGGATTAAATTCAAGTGAAGAAATCCGCTATGTTATCTGGCAGCCAGGAATGGAACAACCAGAAATTAAAGTTGCAGAAATCGTTCGCCTCTAATATTTAGTGGTTATACTCAATCAGCGAAGAAGCGTGGTAGGCGTGCAACACAGCTTACAAGTAGAAAGTAAGGAGCAGTGCAACGACTCAGAACCTTCACGGCATTAGTATATATAAATATATTAGCAAAACTCCACTAAAGTGGACTTGGTGTTAATTTGTGATATAGCTATAATATCGCTAGGTGGAGAGAGATATGACTCTGCCTGTAATTCCCTCCACATTTGACCGCTGATTTTTCAGCGGTATTTTTTTTGCTTTTAATAAGATAGTGTCCTAATTATGTTATCTATAAAAAAAATGGCATGATACTTATTAAATACCATGCCAACGGTTCTAGTAATATGCAGGCAGAACTCATATTACATCACCTAGAGGAAGACTATTTTTAATTGATAAGCTCTCTTTACATCAATTCATAAAACCAGATTATACTTATTAATAGAATAATAGAAAAGTTGCAAACGCAGATAATTAATTATCCGTTTTTGCAAACTCTGATCCTTTAGCTATTCCTTCCAGTTATTAAGTAATTGTAAAACTTTCAAAGACAAGAATAGATGGTAAAATATCTTTATCAAAGTTATCTTACCATCTATTTTATCCAGCTTTAATAAATCCTCAATGTATAAACATAAATATTTATTAGCATGATAAAATTTATGCAGAAAACTTTACTATAAAATAAGGGTAGCAAATGTTTGATGACTTATTTTTGTTTATAAAGACTGCTGGATTTGGCAGTTTTACTAAAGCATCTAAAGAGTTAGGACTTTACCAATCGACACTCAGTCGGCGTATAATTAACCTAGAAAGAACTCTAGGAGTAAAACTAATAAATAGAAATGCCAGTCACTTCGAATTAACCACTCAGGGAAGAAAATTTTTTGAATTACTAAAGGATGATGAGGCAGTTTTACAAAATAAAATCCATGAAGCACTCGATAAAGACGAAATCGTATTTGGGGAAGTTAAAATTATGCTACCTCATTCATTACCATTAAATATTATTACCCCTCGCTTACCAGAGTTTATCAAGAAGCACCCTAGACTCAAGCTACGAATTTATTATCAAAATCATGAAATTAATCTTCAAAAAAACCTAATTGATCTGGCACTAGTATACGGACTTCCAGAACAGCAAGCACAAAAGGTAAAATTAATTCATAAGGCTGAAAGAGTTGCCTTTTGCACACCAAAATATATTGCACAATATGGTATGTTAAATAATCTGGAAGATATTAACCAACATAAAGTGTTGCCTGTCCTTTTAGACCATGGAGAACTTATTAACCGTATCAACCTGATAAATAATAAAACCGGAAGAATAGAATCTGCAAAAATTGATTATAATATTGCGACAAATAGCTTTACACATGCACTAAAACTAGTTGATACAGGTGAATATATTGCCAGCTCATTTTATTCTGTCATGGCAAATGATATCCGGAATGGTAAATATGTGAGAGTTCTTGTTGATTATAGTTTTGAAGTTGGCAATTTTTATCTGATAAAACGGCTTGAAGATGACTATAAGATAAATATAGTTGCTGATTTTATTGAAGAATGTTTTAGAGAATATAATTGTAGTAATATAGCTCCGTAAACTAAGTAAATAGCTTGAGTAATTTTAGCTTGAGTTTGTCATATGGTGGATACTTCACTGAAAAATCGGGAAAATTACTGCTTCTAACTAATGCTTTTGGATGACTAAAAACATCAAAACTAAATTTACCATGATAATGTCCATTTCCGCTATACATTACTCCACCAAAAGGTAAATTATGATTGACGAAATGGTAGAGACAATTATTAATACCGATAGCGCCACTTTCAAGCTGATGAATAATTTTTTCCCTAAACTTCCTATCATTACTAAATAAATAAACTGCTAATGGATAGCGGTTAATATTTAGTATCTCAATCAGCTCATTATAACTAGCATATTTTACTAATGGTAATATTGGTCCAAAGATTTCTTCATGCATGAGTGCCGAATCAAAATCCGGATTTTCAATAATGGTTAAACCTATTTGTAAATTCTCTTCATCAATAGCTCCACCAAAAATTATCTTCCCATGCTGCAAATATGAAATTAGCCGTTCAAATTGGCGTTTATTGATTATCTTCCCAGCATGATTAAAGTCATCCGCTCCTAACTCTTTTGCCGCATTAATCAATTCTTGTACAAAATCGGCATATATACTCGCCTCAATCAGCACATAATCAGGAGCAATACAGGTCTGTCCACAGTTAAATAACTTGCCCCAAATAAGCCTCTTTGCTGCAACTTTTAGATTTGCACTTTTATCAATGATTGCTGGCGATTTACCACCCAATTCAAGTGTATAAGGAATCAGACGCTTAGCACATAAGCTGGCAATTTGTTGCCCAACAACTATCGAACCAGTAAAAAACACATGGTTAAAACTACCCCGTGTTATCAGCTCTGGAACTACCACCACACCATCACCTTCAGCAATTGAGATATAATTTTCGGCAAAAAATTCACTAATCATAGCGCTAATGACTTTAGTCGTATTACTACTTATCTCAGATGGTTTTAGAGTAATACAGTTTCCTGCTGCAATCGCGCCGATTAATGGAGAAATTAACAATTGAAAAGGATAATTCCATGGTGCAATGATAAGAACCAAGCCCAAAGGAACTCTAAGGATAGAGCTTCGAGAATAGAAAATTGTTAGCGGTGAGGGAACTCTTTTTTCTTTCACCCATTTATGTAAGTTCTTATATACAAAGTCAATTTCTTTATATACTAATCCAATTTCGCTACTATACGCCTCAAATTCTGATTTACCTAAATCTTTGTATAATGCATCAAGGATCGCTGTTTCATATTTCTCGACTGCCGCTTTTAATTGCATGAGCTGTTTTTTTCGAAAATTCAGATCATGGGTTATCCCACTATCAAAAAACTCTCTTTGCTCAATAATTTTTAGTGCATAATCCATTCAAGAGCCTCAGCTAACAAGATAAATTAAAGTAAGCTCGATAAATCGGCAACCGTATCAAGATTAAAGTGAATTTGCAAATCGTGGTTTTCTACAGCTAGTTTTTTCCGGTTTATGAAAGCAAAGTCAATACCCGCATTTTTGGCACCATAACCATCACTAGCTAATGAGTCACCAACATATAATATCTGAGCTACATCTTGATCTTTAAGATTCATTTGTGCAAAGGCAATTTCAAATATTTCTCGCCCCGGCTTTGCAACCCCAACCTCGTCAGAAACAACAAAACACTCAAACCATTGATGTAGCAAATTAGTCTTATATTTCAGATATTGTACTGAGGTAAGCCCATTAGTAATTATTCCTAAACGATAACCTTTCCCGGCTAAAAGATCGATAACCTTTTCTACACCATCAATCCAGTCAGTATTTACACCAAGATAATTCTCAAAAGAGTGCGCAACTATTTCGTGATTCAGATCAGTTTTTAACGTCGCATGAAGATCAATAAACCTGCGATATCTGACATCTCTCGGCAAGATAGAACCATGACCGCTTCCTACCTGTTCCCATAAATTATTATTTATTGTCTGATAGGTCTTTAAAAAATTCTCAAACTCATAGTTAGAATAATATTCTTGATGAATGTAGCGAAGAGTCTTTTTCTCTGCACTGACAAAATCAAGAAGCGTATCATCTAGGTCAAATAATATCGTAGTATATTTCTTCATCATTTCATCATCTCCAAAAATAAAAAGCTAACCAAATGGTTAGCTTTTTATTATGCATCAGAATTATCTTCAACTGCCGAAGTATCTTCCGGACGGTCAACCAGCTCCATAAAAGCACGCGGAGCATTATCACCAGGACGGAAACCGTATTTAAGAACACGAGTATAACCACCTGGACGGGTAGCATAGCGTGGTCCCAATACATCAAACAATTTAACCACAGTATCACGATCACGGATACGGTCAAATGCAAGACGACGGTTAGCAAGTGAAGGATTTTTAGCCAAAGTAATTAATGGCTCAACAACTTTACGTAACTCTTTAGCTTTTGGCAAAGTAGTTACAATAGCTTCGTGTGTCAACAAAGCAACTGCCATGTTTTTAAACATAGCTTTGCGGTGCGCTGACGTACGATTTAATTTACGATGTCCACAACGATGTCTCATCTTTACATCCCTTATTTAATTATTTCTTTTTCTTGATTGACGCAGGTGGCCAATTATCAAGAGGCATACCTAATCTTAAACCACGAACTTCCAATAATTCTTTAATTTCAGTAAGTGATTTTTTACCTAGATTTGGTGTTTTCAACAGTTCATTTTCGCTTTTTTGCACTAGATCACCAATATAGTTGATATCAAGATGTTTCAGACAATTCGCACTACGAACTGTCAGTTCAAGGTTATCAACCAACTCAAGGAATACCGGATCAACTTCAGGCTCTTCCTTAACTTTAGCAGCAAGTCTGCTACTTGGTGTCTCGGTATTTGGCATATGCTCAAGACCAGCAAAAACTAGCATTTGTTCAATCAGGATTTTAGATGCTGAACGTACAGCATCTTCTGGAGTAATAACACCATTCGTTTCTACTTCCAGAACCAGTTTATCCAAATCAGTTTTTTGCTCAACCCGAGCATTATCAACAGTAAAAGCCACACGTACTACAGGAGAGAAGGTTGCATCAAGCAAAATCCAACCTGTAGCCAAAGTATCAGTCTCCTGACGTCTGGAGCTAGCTGTCTGATAACCACGACCAGTTTCAATCTTGATTTCCATATCAATGGAACCAGTTTTCGCCAGTGTACAAATTACATGCTCTGGATTCATTAATTCCAGATCATGCGTAAGCTCGATATCTTTACCAGTAACTACTCCTGGCTCATTTTTTTGCAGTTTAACAATTATGCTGTCTTTATTATGCAGTTTAAAGATTAAACCTTTAAGATTTAGTAATATATCAACTACATCTTCCATCACACCATTTAAAACGGCATATTCGTGGCTTACACCAGCAATTTTTACTTCAGTAACTGCTGTACCAACCATTGATGACAGCAAAATACGGCGTAAAGAATTACCTATTGTATGCCCAAAACCACGCTCAAATGGCTCCATTACAATTTTACAATTATTGGCATCTACACCAAGTGGTGTAATTGTAATTGATTTTGGCTTTAACAATTGTTTGCTAGAAGCTTGCATATAATTTATTCCTCCTAAGCATAGCTTAGTTGATTATTTAGAATAGAACTCAACAACTAATTGTTCGTTGATATCGCTAGATAAATCTGTACGCTCAGGAACAGCTTTAAATGTACCAACCAATTTTTTGGCATCAACTTCAACCCAAGCCGGGAAACCAGACTGTTCTGCTAAAGAAACAGCTTCCTGAACACGTACTTGTTTTTTAGCTTTTTCAGAAAGAGACACAATATCACCAGCTTTAATCTGGAATGAAGGAATATTAACTGCCTGACCATTAACTGTAATCGATTTATGCGAAACAAGTTGACGAGCTTCTGCACGAGTTGAACCAAAACCCATACGATAAACAACGTTATCCAAACGGGATTCTAATAATTTTAATAGGTTCTCACCAGTAGAACCCTTGCGGCGTGTAGCTTCAGCAAAATATTTTCTGAATTGACGCTCTAACACACCATAAATACGGCGAATTTTTTGCTTTTCACGCAATTGAACACCGTAGTCTGATAATTTACCAGATTTCGCACCATGCTGACCAGGTGCACTAGCTAATTTACATTTTGCATCCGCACTTTTGCGGGTACTTACCAATGAAAGATCTAACCCTTCGCGACGCATTAATTTGCATCTAGGTCCTGTATATCTTGCCATGTGAATCTACTCCTTAAATTTATACTCTACGTCTTTTTGGTGGACGGCAACCATTGTGCGGCAATGGGGTAATATCACTAATTGATGTAATTTTTATACCCAAAGCATTTAAAGCACGAATAGAAGATTCACGGCCTGGACCAGGTCCCTGCACTCTAACATCCAATGATTTAATACCATATTCTTGGGCAACTTTACCAGCTTTTTCTGCAGCTACCTGTGCTGCAAACGGAGTACTTTTACGTGAACCTTTAAAACCAGCACCGCCAGAAGTAGCCCAAGATAATGCATTTCCTTGACGATCTGTGATGGTTATGATGGTATTGTTAAAAGAAGCATGGACGTGAGCGATACCTTCGCTAACCTGCTTTTTAACTTTCTTACGTACTCGCGCTGTGTTTGCTTTACTCATACAAAAAATCCTTTAAATCTTATTTTTTCTTACCACTAACTAATTTTCTAGGACCTTTACGGGTACGTGCATTAGTTTTAGTACGCTGACCGCGCACTGGTAATCCTTTGGCATGACGATGCCCACGGTAACACTTTAGGTCAACCAAACGTTTAATGCTCATCGAAACTTCACGGCGCAAATCACCTTCTACAGTGTATTTGGCAACTTCGTTACGAATAGCTTCCATTGCTTCTGGTGCTAATTCACGAACTTTAGTTTGTGGACTAACTTGTGACGCATCACAAATCCATTGGGCACGAGAAGGACCGATACCGTAAATATGCTGTAAACCGATAACGATATGAGCATTATCAGGAACGTTTACACCAGCTATACGAGCCATTCTAATTCCTTTCAAATCAATATAAAAAAATTAACCTTGTCTTTGTTTATGTCTTGCTTCTTTACAAATTACACGTACAACACCGTTGCGACGAATAATTTTGCAGTTGCGACATATTTTTTTCACTGAAGGCTGAACTCTCATTTTACACCTCGTAAATATCTGTGTCACACAGAGTTTTATTAATATTGTTTATCACGGCTAGGACAAGGCGCAAAACGACGACGTGTACATAAAAAAAGTACACGAGGAGTTTTGCAACACAGTACTAGACTGTGAGCAAACAATATTACTTCGCACGAAAAACAATGCGACCTTTATTTAAATCATACGGCGTCATCTCAACAGTAACCTTATCCCCTGGCAAGATACGAATATAATTCATCCGCATTTTACCGGAAATATGACACAAAACCGCATGACCATTTTCCAATTTCACTCTAAACATAGTATTCGGCAAAGCTTCAAGAACTTCACCTTCAAACTGTATTACATCATCTTTTGCCATAACTATTAAAATCCTTTAAGATTGGCTTTTTTCATCAGACCTTCATATTGAACAGACATAATCTGTGATTGAACCTGAGTCATAAAATCCATAGTTACAACAACGACAATTAGAAGTGATGTCCCACCAAAATAAAATGGCACATGCCATTTTAGAATCAGCAATTCAGGGAACAAACAAATCGCTGCAATATAAACTGCACCACCAAAAGTAAGGCGCAATAAAACTTTTTCTATATATCTCGCAGTATTTTCACCTGGACGGATACCTGGGATAAATGCACCACTCTTCTTCAAATTATCCGCAGTTTCTTTTGGATTAAATACTAGTGCAGTATAGAAAAAGCAGAAGAAAATGATTGCAGCAGTGTAGACTACAATATATACAGGCTGCCCTGGATGTAAAGAATCACCTATTGAAGACAGGAAAGATAACTTTCCACGCCCTAACCAGCCAAGCAATGTTGCCGGAAACAAAATAATACTTGAAGCAAAAATTGGTGGTATTACCCCAGCCATATTTAACTTCAATGGCAAATGAGTACTTTGCCCTTGCATAATCTTATTACCAACCTGACGTTTAGCATAGTTTACAGGAATTTTACGTTGTGCACGCTCAACAAAAACTACCACATAAGTAATTACTGCAATAATCACAAAAATCATGATCACAGAAAATATTGACATTGACCCTTGCGATGCAAGTGACAAGGTTTTTCCTATTGCACCAGGAATCCCAGAAATAATACCCGCAGTAATAATCATTGAAGCACCATTGCCAATTCCGCGCTCAGTGATTTGTTCACCAAGCCACATCAAGAACATAGTACCTGTAACTAAACAAATAATTGCGGTTGCAAAAAAATGAAATTGTGAATCAACTACCAAACCTGGTTGTTTATAAAGCATGGTAGCAATACCAAAGCTTTGCACAAATGCAAGTATTACTGTAGCATAACGAGTATACTGAGTAATTTTTTTGCGACCAGCCTCACCTTCTTTTTTTAACTGAATCAGGTATGGAAATACTTCTGATGATAGTTGTAGAATAATTGAGGCTGAAATATATGGCATTATTCCTAAGGCAAAAATTGTAAAGCGCGATAGCGCTCCACCTGAAAACATGTTTACCATATCTAGTAAACCTGTCTGGCTTGATTTGAATAACTTCGCCAACTGAGTTGGGTCAATCCCGGGAACCGGAATATGCGCACCAATCCTGAAAACGATTAAAGCCCCAATCAAAAACCAGACACGTTTTTTGAGATCAGCAAACTTATCAACTTTTGCTATCGCCATTTTTTATACCTTACTCAACCGAACCGCCAGCAGCTATAATAGCAGCTTTAGCGCTCTCAGTTGCATTGATACCACGTAGGTTAACTGCAACAGCAATAGTACCAGTACCAATAACTTTAATTGTGTCAGCTAATGCTGAAATCAGACCAGCTTTGATCAAAGCGATACGATCGATATCATTCCCAGCCAAAGCAACCAAATCACCAAGTCTAACCTCAGCTTGTTTGCTCAATGATTTGAAACCACGTTTTGGTAAACGACGGTATAAAGGCATCTGACCACCCTCAAATCCTACTTTATGGAATCCACCAGCACGGCTTTTCTGACCTTTGTGACCACGACCACATGTTTTACCAAGACCAGAACCCATACCACGACCTACACGCTTAGAAGAATGCTTAGCACCTTCAGCTGGTTTAATACTATTTAAAAACATTGTATTAACCCTCACATTTTACTAAATAATTAATGCGATTAATCATACCGCGATTTTCTGGAGTATCAATAACTTCAACTGTTTGACCAATTTTACGTAGACCAAGACCACGAGCAGAAGCTTTATGGTTCTCAAGACGACCAATCAGACTTTTAATCAAAGTAACTTTAACTGTTTTTTGAGCCATTTAATTACTCCCCAAGGATTTCTTCTACTGTCTTACCACGTTTAGCAGCAATTTCAGCAGGAGTAGTAATTGCTTGCAACCCTTTAATAGTTGCACGCACTACGTTATAAGGATTAGTTGAGCCATGTACTTTAGCGGTGATGTTTTTAACACCGATAGCATCAAACAATGCACGCATTGCACCACCAGCAATAATACCAGTACCTTCTTTAGCAGGCTGCATATATACAGTAGTTGCACCATGAGTTGCACTTACTGTATGATGAATAGTACCATTTTTTAGGCTAACTTTAACCATGTTTTTATTAGCTTCTTTAACAGCTTTCTGTACAGCAACAGGAACCTCTTTGGCTTTCCCTTTACCCATACCGATACCGCCATCACCATCACCAACAACTGTTAGTGCAGCAAAGCCCATAATCCGACCACCCTTAACCACTTTTGTTACGCGGTTAACGCTAATCAGTTTTTCTATTAAGTGTTCTTTATTTTCAACCATTTATTTACTCCAATTAGAACACAAGACCGTTTTCACGAGCTGCATCTGCAACTGCTTTGATACGACCATGATATTTAAACCCGGCACGATCAAAAGCAACTTCTTTAATTCCAGCACTAGTTGCTTTTTCAGCAATAGCTTTACCGATTAATTTTGCAGCTTCAATGTTACCGCCATTTTTTACTGAGCCAGAAAGAGCTTTTTGTGCAGTTGAAGCAACTGCAAGCACTTTAGAACCTGTCTCATCAATAATTTGGGCGTAAATATGACAATTTGTTTTATGTACAACAAGACGTTTAACACCTAACTCAGCAATTTTTAAGCGAGTTTTACGTGCGCGTCTAATACGATTAACTTTATTACTCATTCTCAGACTAACCTCTAAAATTATTTCTTCTTAGTCTCTTTTAGGATAACCACTTCATCCGCATAACGAACGCCTTTACCTTTATAAGGTTCAACCGGACGATAAGAACGGATATCCGCAGCAGCCTGACCAACTAGTTGTTTATCAATTCCCTTAATCAGAATTTCTGTCTGAGTAGGAGTTTCAACTTTAATTCCGACAGGAGCCTGGAATACAATTGGATGAGAGAAACCAAGGGTTAGATTAAGATTGGCACCTTGAGCTTGAGCACGGTAACCAACACCAAGAATTGTAAGTTTTTTCTCAAAACCTTTAGTTACACCAGTAACCATGTTATTCATAACTGCTTTTACAGTACCAGATAACGCTTTAGCAAACTTAGAATCTTCTTTAGTTGCAAAAACGATATTAGTACCATCTTTGGTAATGGTAACAGTATCGTTAAAAGTGTACTCAAGACTTCCAAGAGGACCTTTTACCTTAACGTTTGAACCATCAAGAGTTACTTCAACACCAGCAGGAATTGCTAAAGGAGTTTTAGCCATACGTGATAACATTACGAGCCCCCCCTATTAAGCAACTAGACATAAAACTTCGCCACCAACTTTAAGTGAACGAGCTTTACGATCAGTAATAACACCACGTGAAGTTGACACAATAGCCACGCCCAAACCGTTCATAACAGTAGGCAATTCTTCACAACCACGATAAATACGTAAACCAGGACGTGATACACGTTCGATTCTTTCAATTACCGGACGACCAGCATAGTAGCGTAGAGTAATTATTAATTCAGGTTTTACAGTACCATCAATTTTAAAATCATCAATATAACCTTCTTCTTTCAAAACCTTAGCGATAGACACTTTGATTTTTGATGAAGGCATTGTAACAACTTCTTTATTCGCAGCCTGAGCATTACGAATACGAGTCAACATATCAGCAATAGTATCTTGCATCATTTCTAATACCCTCCCTTACCAGCTAGCTTTAACAACACCAGGAATATCACCTTTAAGTGATAACTCGCGTAGTTTGTTACGGGCAATACCAAATTTACGGAACGTACCTCTTGGGCGACCTGTCAACGCACAACGATTACGTTTGCGGATAGGCGCAGCATTGCGAGGTAATTTTTGTAGCGCAAGTCTGGCTTCAAATTTTTCTTCATCTGATTTTGATGAATCTTCAATAATAGCGAATAAAGCATCACGTTTAGCACTATATTTCTGTACTAACTTAGCACGCTTTTTTTCTCTTTCGATTAAGGCCAATCTAGTCATAATATATCCTTATTTGATTGGAAAGCTAAATGCTTTAAGTAAAGCACGCGCTTCTTCAGCATTTTTAGCACTAGTTGTAATGGTAATATTCATACCGCGTAGTGAATCGATTTTATCGTATTCGATTTCCGGGAATATGATTTGCTCTTTAATCCCGAAGTTATAATTACCGAATTTATCAAACGCCTTACCATTTAAACCACGGAAGTCACGGATACGTGGAATTGCAATACTGATCAAACGATCAAAGAACTCATACATTCTTTCTTTACGCAATGTAACCATGCAACCAACCGGATAACCTTCACGAATTTTGAAACCTGCAATTGATTTACGCGCTTTAGTAACCACAGGTTTTTGACCTGCAATTTTAGTTAAATCAGACAAAGCAAATTCCATTACTTTTTTGTCAGCAACAGCTTCACCCAAACCGATATTAAGAGTAATCTTCTCAATACGTGGCACTTCCATTACTGAATCATAGTTGAATTGCTTCATCAATTCAGGAACAACTTTGGTAGTATAAAACTCTTTTAATCTTGCCATTTTCTACCTCTATTAACCTATCACTTTACCGTTAGACTTGAATACACGAACTTTTTTATCGCCCTCAACTTTGAAACCAACGCGATCAGCTTTTTTAGTTTCAGAGTTATAGATAGCAACATTCGAGATATCAACCGGCATTGTTTTATCTACTATTCCGCCTTGAACACCCTTCATTGGGTTAGGACGAACATGTTTTTTTGCAACGTTAACGCCTTCAACGATAACTTTGCTACCATCTTCAACAACTTGTTGAACCTGAGCAATTTTACCCTTGTCTTTACCAGCAATAACGATGACTTCATCACCTTTACGAATTTTTTTCATTATTGTTGCCTTTAAATTACTTCTGGAGCTAATGAAACGATTTTCATAAACCGTTCTGTACGCAGTTCGCGAGTTACCGGACCAAAAATACGAGTACCAATTGGCTCAAGTTTTGCATTAAGCAATACCGCAGCATTACCATCAAACTTGACCAATGAACCATCCGGACGACGTACACCTTTAGCTGTACGCACAACAACCGCGTTATAAACATCACCTTTTTTCACACGACCACGTGGAGCAGCATCTTTGATTGATACCTTAATGATATCACCAACGCTTGCATAGCGACGCTTTGAACCGCCTAACACTTTAATACACATAACAGAACGTGCACCAGTATTATCAGCAACATCCAATCTTGTTTGCATTTGAATCATTTGATTTACCTTTCCAACTTAACACGTTACGCAAACGGCCAGTATTGGGTCCGATAGAACCGGACTACTAGACATCATAAGTAAGGCGAGCATTTTAACATAAGTCAACTGCGATTTGCAACAACTATTCATTATTTAATTTTGATTGGGTTTCATATACTTACAAGTGATTGAAGTATTATAATTATAATTTCTTAAATAACTGTTATTAATATTTTTGACTTTTTATTTTATTTGGTGCTACAATTTGAGTCCGTTTATTTACAGGAGTATGCTATTTACTAGCATCAATAAAATGAAATTTAAAATTTTACAACAGTGTGTTTCTACGCTTCACAATAATTCTCCCTTCATTATCAAATTCAATCATAAAAAGATCCCATAGCTAAACAAATTATAAATAAAATAATTTAATACATTCTGCCATTCATCAATGGATTATGGCATTATATTGTATTGTTATTCATTTTAACCAAATACAAATCACCTACAATTAATTGCCTCAATGTCCTTTAGCAGTAAGTTTAAAATTACGTAAGGATCTAGGGTAATTAGTTACGTAGGCTAAGGGATAAACTAATATTTATTATTCAACATTTAATAGATGTAAACTAACATGAAGAAAACTAAATCTAATTTATTTAACAAGCATCTGGTTATCGAAGCATTAATAATCAGTTTTAAAAAACTAAACCCAACTACTCAGGCTCAAAATCCGGTTATGTTCGTGGTTTATATTGGCAGCATTCTAACTACTTTCTTATCTATATATGCAATAACTGGTCATGATGCTGGAGGTTCACCATCATTTATTATTGGGATTACCATCTGGCTATGGATAACCTTATTATTTGCGAATTTTGCAGAAGGGATTGCAGAAGGTCGCTCAAAAGCACAAGCCGATAGCTTAAAAGTTGCCAAACAGGATGTTCCCGCCAAAAAAGTTGCTGACCGAAGCTATCCAGCCAAAAATATTACAACCGTTTCAAGTAGCACCCTTCGCAAAGGTGATATTGTTCTAATTGAAGCCGGGGACAATATTCCCTGTGATGGAGAAATATTAAACGGTTGCGCATCGGTAGATGAAAGCGCAATTACAGGTGAATCAGCTCCAGTAATTCGAGAAGCTGGTGGTGATTTTTGTTCGGTCACAGGCGGGACCAGAGTCTTATCAGACTGGATAATAGTTGAAATTACAGTTAATCCAGGTGAATCATTTCTTGACCGGATGATTGGAATGGTTGAAAGTGCCAAAAGAAAAAAAACACCCAATGAGATTGCCCTATCTATATTATTAACTGCTTTGACAATAATATTCTTACTGGTTGTTGTTACATTATTACCAATGTCAATCTACAGTGTAAATGCCAATCACTCTGGTACTCCTATTAGCATCACGATTCTGGTGGCATTATTGGTATGCCTTATCCCAACTACAATCGGAGGCTTATTATCTGCAATTGGAATAGCTGGCATGGGACGAATGATGACTGCAAATGTAATTGCAACATCAGGACGAGCAATTGAAGCCGCAGGAGATGTTGATGTACTACTTCTAGATAAAACTGGCACGATTACATATGGTAACCGTCAGGCAAGTATGTTTTATCCAATCGATGGAATTTCAAGTCAAGATCTAGCTGAAGCTTCAATGATCTCATCTCTGGTAGACGAAACACCAGAAGGTAAAAGTATAGTTGCCCTCGCAAAAAATAAATACAACATTCCACCGTCAGAAGTAAATGAAACCAATGCTGAATTTATTCCATTCACGGCACAAACTAGAATGTCGGGAGTAAATTATCAAAATATTGAAATTCGCAAAGGTGCAGTAGATGCCATTCAAAAATGGATAGCAAGTAATGGTCAGAGTTATCCAGCACAAACCCAAGAAATTGTTAATATGGTTGCATCCCGTGGCTCTACACCATTAGTTGTTGCTAGAAATCATATTGTCCTAGGCGTTATTGAGTTAAAAGATGTAGTCAAGGAAGGCATTAAGGAACGTTTCATGGAGTTGCGTGAGATGGGAATTAAAACTGTCATGATAACCGGAGATAACCGTTTAACTGCTGCTGCTATAGCGGCAGAAGCAGGCGTTGATGATTTTCTTGCTGAGGCAACACCAGAAAACAAACTAGCAATGATACGTGAATACCAGCAAAAAGGTCATTTAGTAGCAATGACTGGTGATGGAACTAATGATGCTCCAGCACTTGCACAAGCGGATGTTGCCGTTGCAATGAATAGTGGTACTCAGGCAGCTAAAGAAGCTGCCAATATGGTTGATCTAGATTCATCACCCACGAAGCTAATCCAGATTGTTGAAATTGGAAAACAAATGCTTATGACCAGAGGTTCACTAACCACCTTTAGCATAGCCAATGATATTGCCAAGTATTTTGCAATTATACCAGCAACATTTGCAAGTACCTATCCGGTATTGAACAAGCTTAATATTATGTATCTGGCAACCCCAGCATCTGCAATTATGTCAGCAATCATATTCAATGCCTTAATCATTGTATTTCTGATTCCGCTAGCACTAAAAGGCGTTAAATTTCGTCCAATGTCAGCAAGTAAACTATTACGAAGAAACTTCTTCATTTATGGTCTTGGTGGCGTGATAGTTCCATTTATAGGAATAAAATTAATTGATGTTCTGTTACAACTAATCTAAACTAGCTTTGATTGACCGTAAAAATTGCATTTAAACATAGCATTAGATAAAACGTTATAAAATTTATTTTGAGTAACTATTAAACTCAAATCTGAAAGGTAAAATAATATATCATGAAATATATTTATCAATCCATTATCTCACTAATAATACTCAGTATTATTGTTGGAATAATATATCCGGGTATCATTTATATCGTAGGACAAACAGCATTTCCATTTCAGGCAAATGGAAGTATTATTTATGATAAAGATAATAAACCAATGGGCTCACTGCTGATTGGGCAACAATTTACTCTAGAAAAATATTTCTGGTCACGCCCTTCTGCTACTACCAATTATCCATATAATGCTTTAGCGTCTGGTGGTTCAAATCTGGGACCACTAAACCCACAACTGGAAAGCAATGTCGCACAATATGCTGCGGCACTAAAAGCCTCAGCAGACAATGCTGTACCAGTTGACTTAGTAACAGCATCTGGTAGCGGACTTGATCCAGAAATAAGTCTTGCTGCCGCATATTATCAAATACCTAGAGTAGCACAAGCACGCCATATGGCGATAGATACTGTAAAAGCTTTAATTAATCAAAATACACAATACCCTATTTTGGGCTTTCTAGGCGAAACTCGGGTAAATGTTTTACGCCTGAATATTGCATTAGATCACTATAAAGGAAATTAATCATGGAGTTTTTATATATTATTAGTTGTATCATAGCATTATTGCTATTTGTATACCTATTTGTTGCGTTATTTAATCCCGAAAAATTTTAATTGAGAATCATTATGAATATGGCATATCTTAATTTGTCTATCTATTTTGTTTTACTAACGGTATTGGCAATACCGCTTGGTAAATATATTGCATTAGTTTTTGAAAATAAAATCACCTTTCTTGGCTTTATTGAAAAACCCATTTACATGCTTTTGAAAATATCCAATAGTGAAGAACAAAATTGGAAACAGTATACACTAAGCTTGATGTTCTTTAATATCATGGGTGCAATATTCTTGTGTATATTATTTACCGCACAAAAAAACCTTCCATTAAACCCAGAGCACTTTGATAAATTAAGCTGGGATCTAGCATTTAATACTGCTATTAGTTTTATTGCCAACACAAATTGGCAATCCTATGCGGGTGAAACTACAATGAGCTATTTCACACAAATGTTTGGGCTTGCAGTACAAAATTTTCTCTCGGCGGCAACAGGTATGGCAGTACTATTAGTATTAATTCGAGGGTTTAGTAGGGCTAGCATAAAAACCATCGGTAACTTCTGGATTGATATAACCAAATCTACCCTATACATATTACTGCCTCTTTCGATTATTGTTGCAATTATTCTGGTACAGCAGGGAGTACCTCAAAGTTTCAATAACTATGCAGTTAGTAATGTTCTTGACCCTCAGACAGTAACGCAGGTAATTGATGGTAAAAATCATACCGATATTATAAAAACTCAGACATTACCACTTGGTCCAATAGCATCACAAGAAGCAATTAAGATGCTTGGCACCAATGGAGGCGGGTATTTTAATGCCAATTCTTCGCATCCATACGAAAATCCTACTGCGATAAGTAATTTTATTGAAATGCTATCAATACTATTGATTCCTGCTGCACTATGCTTTATGTTTGGCGAAATGGTGAAAGATCGCAAGCAAGGCTATTCCCTATACTTAGCAATGAGTATTATTTTTATTCTGTCCACAATTGCAATATTATGTTTTGAAGCACGTGGCAATCCTGTATTCAATCAATTTCATGTTGACCAATTACATAGCGTGTTACAAAGTGGCGGCAATATGGAAGGCAAGGAAACACGTTTTGGTATCATTGGTTCTGGAATTTTTGCAGCAGTAACTACAGCCGCATCGTGCGGAGCAATAAATGCAGCGCATGATTCCTTATTACCAATGGGGGGATTTATTCCACTATTCCTGATGCAATTATCCGAAGTCATTTATGGCGGCGTAGGGAGTGGGCTTTATGGGATGTTAATATTTGCCATATTAGCAGTGTTTATTTGTGGGCTAATGATTGGGCGCACCCCGGAATATCTGGGTAAGAAGATCGAGAGTTTCGAAATGAAAATGACGGCACTCATAATATTACTAGTTCCACTGATAGTTCTGCTCGGTACAGCAATATCCCTACTTATTACCCGGGATTAGCCGGGATTAGCAACCCATCAGCACATGGTTTATCTGAAGTGCTTTATGCCTTCACTTCCGCAGCTAATAATAATGGTAGTGCGTTTGCCGGATTAAATGCAAACACGGTCTATTATAACCTAATGCTAGGTATTGCAATATTTGCTGGACGCTTTGGCGTGATTATTCCAATATTAGCTATCGCTGGGAGCCTAGCGAATAAGAAGAAGCTCCCTATAAGCGCAGGTACTATGCCAACTACAGGATTATTATTTATAACAATACTGATTGGGGTCATCATTATAGTTGGAGTTCTAACGTATATTCCAGCATTAGCACTAGGTCCAATAGTGGAACATCTTCAGCTATATAAATAACTCCGTAATAAAAAAACACTAGCTTGCTAGTGTTTTTTTATTACCCTTCAAAACTTCCTCAATAATCACATTCCTAAATTATTATTTTTAGCAAGCATCACCTCAGTTTTTATTGCAATTTGAGTAAAGTGGATACGTTCAAGGGTTGATGCCAGTAATTGGGTGATATTCTCAATAAGCTCCTGTGTATCTGGCAAAAATAACGTAATGTTATTTTCATCTGGCAAAATAGCCAGTACTCCCCTACTTCTAATTTTTGAGTGAATGGGAAGATAACAAATTTTACTACTAGAAAATGTATTTGTTCCATAGCCAGCACTTTTCAGATTATCAAATACCCATTGTGCAATTACTAAATCTATATTATCGATATCCTGATACACAATAGAAAGTTCTTCATTTAATGTATGAACCATTAATGTGTATCGACTAGCAAGTAGCGGCGGAATAAATTCAGTAGTAGCCTCAACCACCTGGCTCTCTACCATAGCCTCGGATAATTTGCGGCTAAATGCATATAGGATTCTGGTTTGTTTTTGGATTTTACGTGAGATATTTAGCTGAAAACGTAAATTACCATTCATTACGCCAAATAATACACCAACCGTTGCCATTACTATAAATGTAAATACATATTGCAAATCAGAGATTGAGAAAGAAAATTGCGGCGGAATAAAAAAGAAATCAAAAGATAAGGTGGCTATAAGTGCTGTAATTATTGAAGACAATATACCCCTACCACGACTAGTCAATACAATTACCAAAAGATATGCCATCAATATATTTATATTTGATGTATACTTACTAATAGGAATTAATATCAAACTAAGCACAGTAAAAATAATCAAATTAGTAAGAGTTTTTTTAATTAATTTAGGATAGTTGATTGGCTTACTCTTTAGCTTTAGTTTATTTGCCGATAGGTCAAGTCCATTTTTATTACTCTCATCATCAGTAACTAAATGTAAGTTAATCTCAGGAGCTAATTCACGCACCTTATCAACTAATGAGGTGTTAAACAATCTGTAATATAAATTGATCCGTGACTGAGACAATAATACTGTATTAACATTATTATCACGTGCAAATGCAATTATAGCTTCATCCAATCGGTCACCATTTAGTGGTAAAACTTTCGCCCCTAACTCTTCAGCTAGACTAAGTAATTTTAATAATTTCTCACGCTCTTTAATATTCTTATCAGCAAACTCAGAATTATCCATATATACGACAAACCAGTTACTAAAGCCTTTATTAGACATAGCTTTGCCGCTACGAATAATTTTCTCAGTTGAATAACCGATTTCCAAAACAACCATGAGATTATCATGACTAGACCATATTTGCTCAATTGCATTGTGTAAACGATATTCCTTAACCTGCTTTTCCACTTTACGTGCGGTATTTATCAGTGCCATTTCGCGTAAAGCAGTTAAGTTACCTTTACGAAAAAAATTGCCTAAGGCGGTATTAATTCGCTCTACAGGATAAATCTTACCTTCTTTTAGGCGATTAATCAGCTCATCAGGCGTTATATCAATCAACCTTATTTCATTTGCTTCTTCTAAAACATAGTCTGGAACCGTTTCTTTTATTGTAGTACCAACAATTTGTCCGACAACGTCATTCAGAGATTCAATATGCTGAATATTTAAAGCGGTATAAACACTAATTCCCGCCGATAATATCTCAAGTACATCCTGAAAGCGTTTTGTATTGCGCGACCCATGAACATTGGAATGAGCTAACTCATCAACAATAACAAGCTCGGGCTTACGTTTTAATATCTCGTCAACATCCAATTCTTTACGAATAATTCCTTTATACTCAATTTCTTTTAATGGAATTATTTCAACCTCATCCGGCAAGGCACTAATAGTATCACTACGCTGGTGACATTCGATGTATCCAATTACTACATCTACACCTTTTTCCCTTAATTCTGGTATTTGCTTTAACATAGTAAAGGTTTTACCAACACCAGCTGCAGCTCCTAAAAAAATCGTCAGTTTACCTCTAGAATCTTTATCTTGAGCACATTTTAAAAGTAACTGTTCTGGGCTGGGACGATTATCCATGATATAACCTGTAAGAATTAATAACTAAAAAAATAGATAGAACCATACAATGTAAAATGGGTGGCAAAATTTGCCACCCATTTCATTTCTTTACCTAAACCCTACAAACTTAAGCTTTTTCAACCAAAGATTGAACAGCCCAGTTTTTAGTTTTTGAAATTGGCTTAGTTTCAACGATTACAACCATATCACCATTTTTATACTGGTTATTCTCGTCATGCGCTTGGTATTTGTTAAATTTTCTAACAATTTTACCATATAAAGGGTGTTTAACCCGACGCTCAACTAAAACTGATACAGTTTTATCACGTGAATCACTAACTACTTTACCAATCAGGGTACGAATAACTTTAGTCATTATTATGCCTTCTCACGTAAAATTGTTCTTACACGTGCAATATCACGACGCACTTTTCTCAACTCACTTGTTTTAGTAAGCTGTTGCATTGCAACTTGCATACGTAAAGAAAAATGAGATTTTAACAAAGCCTCAAGCTCAGCATTTAATTCATCTACTGATTTAGCTCTTAATTCAGTATTTGGCATTACGCACCTACCTGTCTAATTACAAATGTTGTTTTGAATGGTAATTTAGCCGCTGCAAGACGGAAAGCCTCACGAGCAAGCTCTTCACTTACGCCATCCATTTCATACAACATTTTACCTGGTTGAATTTCAGCAACAAAATATTCCGGAGAACCTTTTCCGCCACCCATACGAACTTCGGCTGGTTTTTTAGAAACAGGTTTGTCTGGGAATACACGAATCCATACACGACCACCACGTTTAATGTGACGAGTCATTGCACGACGTGCTGCCTCAATCTGACGCGCAGTCAAACGACCACGACTTACAGATTTAAGACCAAACTCTCCAAAGCTAACTGCAACACCACGTGTAGCAATCCCTTTATTGCGACCTTTTTGTACTTTACGGTATTTTAATCTATTCGGCGATAGCATCTTTTTCTACCTTTCTTTTACGAGGTGCTGGTTTACGCGCACCTGGCTTTTTATTGGCTCTTTTATCATCATCACCAGTAGTTGCAGTTTTAGCAAATTTGTTTTTATTAAGGTTAAGATCACCCTTATAAATCCACACTTTGATACCAATAATACCATAAGTAGTCAAAGCTTCGCTTGTTGCATATTCTACATCTGCACGTAATGTATGTAATGGCACACGACCTTCACGATACCACTCGCTACGAGCGATTTCGATACCATTCAAACGACCTGAAGTTTCAATCTTGATACCTTCCGCACCAAGCTTGATCGCAGCTTGCATTGAACGTTTCATCGCACGACGGAACGCAACGCGTTTTTCAAGCTGTTGAGCAACCTGATCACCAACGATTTGTGAATTTAATTCCGGCTTACGGATCTCTTCAACATTCAGATGTAAAGGAACTGAAGTCATTTTTTGCAATTCTTTTTTGATTTGCTCAATGCCTTCACCTTTTTTACCAATGATTACACCTGGACGCGCAGTAAACATTGTTACTTTAATGCTTTTTGCTGGACGTTCAATTACAACACGTCCAATCGCAGCACGGCGACCAAATTTTTTAAGAATATATTCACGAATTTTAATATCTTCAGCTAGATTTGAAGCAAATGATTGGTTATTTGCATACCAGCGAGAAGACCAATCTTTCGTTACTGCTAACCTAAACCCACGTGGGTCAATCTTCTGTCCCATCTTGATCTCCTATTAATAACCAACCACTATATTGATGTGACAAGTTTGTTTTTCAATCTTGCTACCACGACCTTTAGCACGAGCAGTATGACGCTTCAAGCTAGGACCTTTATCAATATAAACTTCTTTTACTTTAAGTGCATCAATATCTGCACCTTGATTGTGTTCAGCATTTGCAATAGCTGATTCCAAAGTCTTTTTAACGATTCCAGCTGATTTTTTGCTGCTAAACGTCAAAGTATTCAGGGCTCTAGCCACTGGCAAACCACGGATCAAGTCAGCTACTAAACGCGCTTTTTGTGCTGAAACACGAATGTTTTTAGCATGAGCTTTTACTAACATTTATAAACTCCTTAACGTTTAGCTTTTTTATCAGCTGCGTGGCCTTTGAAAGTGCGAGTCAAAGCGAACTCACCCAATTTATGACCTACCATGTTATCAGTAATATATACTGGCACATGTGCACGACCATTATGCACAGCAATTGTTAAACCAATCATTTCTGGAAGAATTGTCGAACGACGAGACCAAGTTTTAATTGGACGTTTGTCGCTTTTCTCAACTGCAACCAGCACTTTATTTATTAAGTGATGATCCACAAAAGGACCTTTTTTCAATGAACGAGCCATTATTATTCCTTACCTACTATTTGCGACGACGATCACGGATGATCATATTATCCGTACGCTTATTGTTGCGAGTTTTATAACCCTTAGTCTTAACACCCCAAGGTGAAACTGGATGCATACCTGCTGCAGTTCTTCCCTCACCACCACCATGTGGGTGATCGATAGGATTCATTGCTACACCACGCACTGTTGGACGAATACCCAACCAGCGTTTAACACCAGCCTTACCATATTGACGTAAGTTGTGATCACCATTACAAACTTCACCGATTGTAGCTTTACAATCTAAATGAACTTTGCGGATCTCACCAGAACGTAGACGCAACTGAGCATAAATACCATCACGCCCCAATAGTTGTACTGAAGTACCAGCTGAACGAGCCAATTGAGCACCTTTGCCCGGCATCATTTCAACACAGTGTACTGTCGTACCAACAGGAATATTTCTAAGCGGTAAAGTGTTACCAGCACGAATTGGTGCTTCATTACTTGAAATAACTGTTTGACCAGCTTCCATACCTTTAGGAGCAATAATATAACGACGCTCACCATCAGCATAGCATAATAATGCAATATGTGCTGTACGGTTAGGATCGTATTCAATACGCTCTACTTTAGCAGGAACATCTAATTTATTACGTTTAAAGTCAACTAGACGATAGTGTTGTTTATGACCGCCACCTTTATGACGCACTGTAATGCGACCATTATTGTTACGACCAGAACCACGCGTCTGTTTTTCCAGAAGAGCAGCAAAAGGTTTACCTTTATGCAGACCTGGAGTTGTAATCTTTACTACACCACGTTGACCCGGGGTTGTAGGTTTTAATTTAACGATAGCCATAGTCTAAGCTCCTCTTACTTCTGGTTTGCAGCTAAGTCAAAGCTTTGACCTGGCATAAGGCTAATGTAAGCCTTTTTCCAGTTATCGCGACGACCATTAAAACGACCAAAGCGCTTTGCTTTACCCGCTACATTTAATACACGAACCGATGCAACTTTGCTATTGAAAGCCAACTCAAAAGCTGCTTTGATTTCATCTTTGCTAGCTTGTTTTAGCACTTTAAATACCACTTGCTCATATTTTTCAGCAACGGTATTTGCTTTCTCGGTAATTACCGGAGAAATCAATACTTTATATAAATCTACTTGTTTCATACCAAGTGCTCCTGTACTTTCTCAATAGCTTTCTGCGTAAATACAACTTTGTTGCAACGTAGTAAGGTATATGGATCGATCTGATGAGCTTCCAACACCAATACTGTTGGCAAATTACGTGAAGCGTAATAAACATTTTCAGTTAACTCATCAACGATAACCAATACGGTTTCATTATTTAATGATAGGTTATTAAGCACCGAAACAAATGATTTAGTTTTAGGGCTATCAATATTTAATTCGTTAGCGATAACTAAACGACCATCAGCAACTAGTTTAGATAAAATAGCTGCGATACCTGCACGGTACATTTTACGATTAACTTTTTGCGTAAAATTTTCTTCAGGAGTATTAGGGAAGGCACGACCACCACCACGCCAAACAGGTGAAGTTGTAGTACCAATACGCGCACGTCCAGTACCTTTTTGTCTCCATGGCTTTTTAGTTGAGTGAGTAACTTCAGCACGAGTTTTTTGTTTGCTATTACCTGAACGAGCATTAGCCAGATATGCAGTCACAACCTGATGAACTAAAGCTTCGTTATATTCACGACCAAACAATGCATCACTAACTGTTAATTGACCAGCATCAGCACCTTGCATATTTAATAGTTTTAATTCCATTATGCACCTGCCTTCACACTTGGACGAACAACAACCTTACCACCTTTAGCACCTGGAATGGCACCTTTAATCAGCAGTAAACCACGCTCAGCATCTACACGTACAACTTCAAGATTTTGCGTTGTAACTTTTACATCTCCAAGATGTCCAGCCATGCGTTTACCAGGGAATACACGACCTGGATCTTGACGCTGACCGATAGAACCTGGAGCGTTATGTGAAACCGAGTTACCATGAGAAGCACGATTTGATGCAAAATTGTGACGCTTGATAGCACCAGCAAAACCTTTACCCTTTGAGGTACCGGTAACATCAACTAATTGACCAGCTGAGAAAATTTCAACAGTTATTGTTGAACCAGCTTGGAAGTTTGCAACTTCTTCAGCAGTTAAATTGAATTCTTGTAACGAAACACCAGCTTCAACACCAGCTTTCGCATAATGACCTTTAGACGGTTTACTTACACGGTTTGCTTTTTTAGCACCAAAAGTAACTTGAACTGAATCATATCCATCAGTTGCCGCCGTTTTAACTTGAACTACGCGATTTGCAGACATCGCCAAAACCGTTACCGGAATTGAGGCTCCATCTTCAGCAAATATGCGAGTCATGCCAAGTTTTTGGCCTACTAGTCCTAGACTCATTTTATATTTACCTTTCTTGTTATTATTTACCAATACTGCTTACACAGCAATGGCTTGGTTACAATTGACCAATAATTTTCTATTGCATAATTAACACAATAGGGACGCGATTATAGCATAATTAGATTAGCAAAAGCAAGTATTTATCAGTAAATTCGATATTCAAACAACCAAAATTAAAATACAATACTGAGTAAATTAATTTCAGTAGCAAAAAATAATAAAAGGGTGATAATTTGTCATATCACCCTTTTATGGTCTAATTTATCAAACATCAAAACACTTACACAGTTATAACCTCGCCGGTTAAAGCATATGGATTACCAGCAGTTATCTTAACTTCGACAATTTCACCTATCATGCGTGGATTACCAACAAAGTTCACAACCTTGAAATTTTCACTCCGCCCAGTTAAAGTATTCGGATCTTTTTTGGAAACTCCTTCGACCAAGATTTTCTGAGTAGTACCGACCATTTTCTGACTAATCACGCCAGCCATCTCTTCAATCCGCGCCTGTAAGCGTTGTAAGCGTGCGAGTTTTACTTCATGTGGCGTATCGTCTTTTAATTCAGCCGCTGGAGTCCCCGGACGAGCAGAGAATATAAAGCTAAAGCTAACATCATAAAATACATCTTCAATCAGCTTCATAGTTTTTTCAAAATCTTCGTCAGTCTCACCGGGAAAACCAACGATAAAATCAGAAGAAAAGGAAATATCCGGACGTAAAGCACGTATTTTACGGATTACTGATTTATACTCTAGCGAAGTATAACCACGCTTCATCCCAGCCAAAATCCGATCAGAACCGCTTTGTGCAGGAAGATGCAAGTGCGAAACCAATTTTGGCAACTTACCATAGCAGTCTATGATTCGTTGACTCATCTCATTTGGATGTGAAGTAGTATAACGAATTCGTTCAATACCCGGGATCTCATGGACAAATTCTAATAGCATTGCAAAATCAGCAATTCCACCCTCTGCCATTTTACCACGGTAGGCATTTACATTCTGCCCCAAAAGGTTAACTTCCTTAACCCCTTGCAGTGTCAGCTTAGCAATCTCGGTCAACACATCTTCAAATGGACGCGAAACCTCTTCCCCTCTGGTATATGGCACTACACAATAAGAGCAATATTTGGAGCAACCTTCCATGATTGAAACAAAAGCCGTCACACCTTCAACTTTAGCATCGGGCATCTTGTCAAATTTCTCAATCTCGGGAAAGCTAATATCCACCTGCGACTTACCAGTCTTACGTCTTTCTTCCATCAGTTCAGGAATTCGGTGTAAGGTTTGCGGACCAAAAACCACATCAACATAAGGAGCTCTTTTGACAATTGTCTGCCCTTCCTGAGAGGCCACACAACCACCAACTCCGATAATGAGATCAGGATTTTTTTGCTTCAAATGTCGCACACGCCCTAAATCGGAGAACACTTTTTCCTGTGCTTTCTCACGAATTGAGCAAGTATTAAATAAGATTACCTCTGCCTCATCAGGATTGTCAGTTTTTTCATAACCTTGAAAGTTATTTAATACGTCCGCCATTTTGTCGGAATCATATTCATTCATCTGGCAGCCATAAGTTTTAATATAAACTTTTTTTGTCATTGTAAAATTCTTGGAACCTAAAAAATCATCAGCTAACAAATTGTTTTAAGCTGTTATATTAGTAATGTAAGCCCGCTATTATAACTGATTTAACCTAATTAATCCAGTGATAATTACCTAAAGAGGTCTTGTTATTTTAGATTTAACTTGCTATAATGAGCCCAGCAGGATATCCATTACCATATTGTTTTTGAAGACTTGTCAATTAAGCAAAAATATTGACAGTCAAAGGTTGGTAACGAATCAGCCTATTAGAGGAGTCTTTGCATGTCTTATGCATACTATAAACCGGCAATGAATTAGCCGTGAACACAAAATCTGTTTCATGAATAGTTAGAAACTAGAACGCTTGATAGTAATATTGATAGCTTCCTTTAACTATTATCTGCAAATTATACAATAAGCAATTATATAAAATCAAATAAACACAATTAATAAACATACACAGTAAAATAATTGTACCAGAAAGATTAGGAGTATCATCTATGCTAAAAGGTTGCATTACCGCCTTAGTTACACCGATGGATAGAAATGGTCAAGTTGATTATGACTCATTAACTAAGCTTGTAGAGTTTCAAATAGAAAACAAAGTTGATGGTTTGGTAGTAATGGGAACTACAGGCGAATCAACTGCGCTTACTAGCGAAGAAAAACTTGCCGTTATCAAACATGTTATTAATATTAATCAGGGTCGGATTAAGATTATCATCGGTGTAAGCGCAGTAAGTACTCAGTCAGGGCTAGACTGTTTCAAATTATTGGAAGGTATTAGCGGGATTGATTACCTGATGTGCGTAACACCATATTACGTAAAACCAACTCAAGAAGGGCTATACCTTCATTTTGCTACGCTAGCCAAAGCAACTAAACTACCGATAATACTATATAACGTTCCGGGAAGAACTGCGACCGATTTATCGGACACAACCACCTTGCGACTAGCAACAGAATTCTCTAATATAGTTGGACTGAAAGATGCTACAGGAAATATAAAACGCTGTGGTTATCTGGTACGAAATCGTCCAGCTGGATTCTCATTACTATCTGGTGATGATGGAACATTACTCCAGTTTCTATTAACTGGTGGCGATGGAGTAATCTCAGTAGCAAGTAATAACTGCCCAGCCGAAATGGTTGAATTATGCAAATATGGTCTAGCGGGAAACTTTAAAGAAGCGCAACAAGTAAATCAGAAACTAGAACCATTATATGATACGCTATTTTGTGAGGCAAATCCAATTCCGGTTAAATGGGCTTTATTCTATCAGCAAATCATTGGTTCACCGCAGCTACGATTACCGCTAACGGAACTCACTCCACAAAATCAGCTAAAAGTAAAAGCAGCGCTTGAAGCAGTCTGATTATTACAATGGGAAGGTAGCTTAACTCTGCTTTCCCAATTTATCTTGTTAAGAAGTTTTCTTGTATTTAAGACTCTAAAGATAAAAGCTTGGCTTCATGAATAAGGAAGGATGAAATGAATAAGATAAAAATTGGTTTATTCGGTTTTGGTAAAACCGGAAAACTTGTCGCACACGAATTTATAAACAATGAAAGCTTTGAATTGGTATGGGTTGCAAAACGAAGTGCTAGTGAGGACTTTATATTTGCTAGTGATGCTCTTGGGCTTAAAGGACAGTCTGGCAAGATTGTTCCCATTTCAGAAATTAATAAAGAATTTTTCACCAATAATCCTGTTGATATAATTGTTGACTTCTCAGATACTTCTGGGGTTAATTATTATGCTCCAGCTGCCGACTTAGGTATTAAGATTATCTCAGCAATTTCCCAATATGAAAGTGGGGATATGGAATACCTAAAAAACCTAGGTTTAAAGACGGCTGTTCTCTATTCACCGAATATTACAATTGGGATTAATCTAATTCTAATGGCAGCGCAAATATTTCAAAATATTTTGCCACATGCGGACATTGAAATAATTGAAGAACACTTCAGAAACAAAAATGAAGTTTCAGGTACTGCAAAGAAAATTGCTGACACCTTGGGGCTTGATGAAGAAACCCAGATTAATTCAATCCGAGTCGGTGGTATCGTTGGCAAGCATGAAGTCATTTTTGGTTTGCCAAACCAGACCATCCGCCTGACTCATGAAAGCATCAGCAAAGCGGCTTTTGGTCAGGGTGCGATATTTGCTGCCAAGTGGCTGATAAATGCAGGACCAGGCTTATATTGCATGGAAGACGTAATTAAAAACCGAGTAAAAGAACAATTACTAGAGAAACAAATGGAGGAGAAAGCCAGTAGCAATTATCTACAACAATTCAAAAATAAAATTCTGGGACTATTTAAGTAATCAAATAAAATACCAGACTGATAGTCTGGTATTTTATATTAAGATTTAAGCGTACTAGTGTTTGCTACTTTCTAGCATAACCATAGTATCCTCACCGGCAGGGAAAGTATTATAATCAAGCATTTTTAAAACACCCTTGCCATCATTGGCAACGTAACCTTTAACTCCTACAGGCATGATAAAACACTGTCCTGCAGTAAAATATTGAGGTTCTTTACCATCTAGCTCCATAGTTGCTTCACCTTTGGTTACACAAGTAGTTACAGCATAATTCATATAATGAACAGAAGAGCGGTAACCTGGCTCACGAGTAATCTCAGTAACTGTGCGAGTAATATCATTTTTATCAGTTTGTTTAAGTAAAGTTTTGAATTTACCACCAACCTTACCATACGGAGTCTCACCGTTAACTTTCAGATCATCACTACCATTATAGGCTTGCTGATCCATTTTAAGTTTTGGTGCTGGCACAGCTGTCAATGTAACGCTATCGTCATTACCATCGGTATCACCCGGTGCATGAGTACTTGAGCAGGCAAACAATAAACCACTTACCATTAAACCAGCAAGTAATCTTGTAACTTTCATGAACTTTCCTTTTATTAACAAATTAACCCTCAAATTATAAAGCATTACTTACTTTGATTCAGCAGTTTTTGCAGTATCTTCACCAGCTTTATAACCACCAGCAAGCTCATGATAAAGATTGACAATAGTTATCAACTGCTGCAATTTATCCTGATTTACACTAATATTCATACGATCAAGTGCAATTTTGGTTTTCAAGGTGTCCATTACACTCTGAATCCCGCTATCCGTCAAACTCTGGTTAAGCCGATAAGATTTCGTCAAATGCATCTGTGCTGATTCAGTTTGCGTTAGTTTATTTGTTAACCGGTAATTTGCTGAAAAAGCATTCGAAGTATCACGTAAGGCTTTCTGCAAGGTTTCCACATAATTATAATAAGAAACTTTATCCAAGCCCTTGGCTTTATCAATCTCCCCAAGCACCGAGGCACGTAATACCGGAATTTTTAGCAGCTCGTCATTGAAATCAACTACATTGGTTGTTATCGGGTTTGGAATATTATAAGAATTATTACCGGCAACTGGACCACCGATAAAATCTAATTGTACCGTAGGCAACAACTGACTAGCGGCAAGCCCAATTCCCTCATTAGAAGCACGCAGGCGATTTTCTGCCATTTGCATATCCGGACGATTCTCAAGTACCGTCATTGGTAACTGAGCTGGTGCCAGAGTTTTATTATTCAGCATTGAGAATTTCTGGGAAGTAGTAATTTGCCCTGGATTTTGATTAATCAGATAGCGAAGAGCATTGCGACTAACAACGATATTTTGTTCAATCACCTCTTGCTCGCCACGAATCATATTTACCTGTGCATCCAAATCCTGCACACTTATATTGGCACTTAACCCACCCTTATAAACTTTCTTGGCAATTTCCGCCAGATGCGTTATATCATTGGCTAAAACATCAAGCAACTGTTTTCGCTCGATTTCTGCCTGATAAGTGAAGTAACTGGCAGTAATTTGAGTTATCACATTTAATTTTACCGCATCATCTTCTGCTTTGGCTTCGGCTAACTCATATTTAGCTTTTTTCTGCTGCTTAATCTGACTAAATACATTCATCGTATAATTGGGCGCAAGAACGGCCAGTAAGCCCGGAAACCCAGTTGCCGGATTATTTGAATAACCAAGTATAACGCTAATATCAGGAATCCATTGCAACTGAACTTTCTTTAATTCACCTTCAGCGGCTTCGACATTACCTCGTGACATATTTAGAGTATTATTACTAGCTAATCCACTTTCGATTAACTGATTAAGTGTTGGGTCATTGAAGCCTTGCCACCAGCTAACAAAAGGAAGATTACTTTCACTCAAGCCAGTATTTTGCGGTACATCCCACTGATTATTTACAGGCACATCAGGCTTTTTATATTCGCTAAAGTAGGCACAACCAGCTAGCAAACTGGCAATTATCATCGTTAAAACTCTATTTTTGTGCATCGTAAATAGTTCCTGACTGAATCGTTAAATTTTGCTGGCTATTAATAAGCTGTTGTAGCTCGACAAGGTCTTGTTGCACCTGTAAAAACAATTGATTATAATCATGCTTATGATAGCGCTTGGTATAATATGCTGAATAGAGTGCTTTTAGGGCAACAAAAATTTTATTTGTCAGAAGCACGAAGCGATTAAACTCATCACCAACTGCCGCCTCAGAACTATGCTCAAAGGCTGAATTACTAACTAGATTATTTACCTCATTTAGGCTACGATTGAAATTGATGCAGGCATTAAACCATCGGCTACGATCAATTTTTTCCTGATTTAGTAGATTTATTAAGCCTAGTAAATGATTAACTACATCTTTTTGCGTATCTGCGATAAAACGCTTCATTAAGCCATATTTACGGAAGATAAAAAACTCAAAAACCACGCAAATTACAAAAGCAAATATGGTACAAACAGTATAATCAACCAAAAAAGCCGTAATTGAAAATTCGCTATGCGCGGCAAAATATCCGGTACCTATCACCGCAGTATTTACCGTAAAAATAGTTGGCACACTGTATGCTCGCCCAACCAAAAAGTAGGCAAAGAACACCGTCACCGGGATAATCAATATCAGCAAGCGATAATCAAGATGTCCTATAAACCATAAAATATAGCCGCTAAATAGCCCAAGTATCATACCCCAAAAGCGATGATAAGCTCGAAAAAGTGTTGTTCCATTATCAAACCCAGCATAAATCATCATTAGCGAAAAGCCAGCCCATCCAGCTTGCGGAAAACCCAGAAATTCCTGCACAAAGATAATAAAGCCAAAAACAATACAAATATGTAGTGCGCGGATTGCCCTATAGCTTAGTGGCTGACTGATTATTTGTTTAAGCATAAATAATTCCAGCTAAGTATAATTGCGTGTAGTGTGCGTAGCTCGTGAGTCTCACGAAAAATCACGTCTTCGTTTGGCTTGATCATCAATGGTTTTTTTAACTTACACGATTCTTTCAGTAATAGCACATAGCGATGTAAGAAGGCAATATATGGCGCGCGAAGTTGCTTTTGGAATGATACCAGATAAGATACTGCCATTACCAGATCCAGAGTTAATAAGGTAATTTTCAGGATACTAAATACCTTCATCCTTCTTGATAACATCCGCGAATACCGATCCATCACAATTGTCCCCGGAATAATCGGTACTTCAACCTCTACCCCATTAGTTATCTTCCCTGTTAGTTCTTCGATCCGAGTCAATACATCGTAAAATCCATTACGCCAAATCCATAGATAATAAAGGCGCGGAAAGAATAATAATGCACTCATTACTAATGAGGTAGCCAAAAGTGTTTGCATAGCGTGATTGATTGCAATATAAAAATTACTGTCACTACTGCCATAGTTCAATGAATATGAAGCTAGACTCAGGATAAGTGGAGCTGGCACAAACATATTTCGTAATTTATATATCGCAACCAGATAAATCAATATTGCATAAAAGAAAACAAAGAAGACAAAAAATGTCCGGTACGGAGAAAACATCCCAAAGAGAAAAACACTGATAGTGCTACCCAGCAGAGTATAAAAATAAAGGGTAAATTTATCTTTTAAGCTATTACCAGCCACTTCCGCAGCAAAAGCAGTTAATGGGATATAGAAATAATAAAAATATGGAGTATGGATACTATAGATGAGATTAATTAAAAATAGTATCTCTAGAATAAATACTGCTTTTAGCCCGTTAACCCGGTGCTCACCAAAACGGTCGTAATTAACTAGTTTTGTTCTAAGACTATTTATAAACATACTCTGATTTTTTATACATATTTATTGAAATTTCCGCATGGTAAAACGAATTGATATTTTCTCATAATTTATGGGAGTATTTTATTTTTTTATTGGTAAAATAAAATACACTTTTCCAGATTAACCCTATTTTGAGAAAACCTTCGCTCCATCAAAAAGTTCAAAAAAAGGAAATACTTACTTTAAAAGCCTTAAAGCTATTTGTAACAATCTGGAAATGTTCTTTATTTATCGAATATTGTTAACTAAAGAAGCTTCAGGATACTCCTCTTCATTAAATTCAACTATTTCAACAGTTCGATTAAACTGTTTTCTATAATTTTCATATTCTTCTGTTGTTAGACCATCCCCATCATATAAAATACAAGTATATGATGATAAATTGCCATGTTTTAAATATGCTATTCCAACCACAAGTTTTGCTTGAGAATGCTGGGTTCTAGATATAATACATCCTAGTTCAAGTAATTTAGCAACTGGAATATTATTATCATTTGTCAAATCAATATACATAAAACAATATGCTGTATTTAAACTTTCTAAATAAATATATCTCCTCATTTCAATTAATGAATGTTTCTCCGATTTAATAATTAGCCCGAGGAAACATTTAGACAATACCCGTCGATAGAACCTATTTGGCCTTAATAATTCAACCATTAATGACTTAATATCTAATAATTGCAACTTAGCTTCTTCGTTAATGGTATTGATTATATGCTCCCAAATCTCGGAATATCTATCTGCCTCACTTCTTGCCAAATATTGCTCATTATTTTGCAAATTTTCCCAGATACCATCCTCCAGAATAATAAAATCTGCATCATTAAAGTTCAAATCTCTATTATTTTTTAGATAGTGCGCCAATAACTCTTTTTCCCCACCATTTATCATCATACCCATAGGCCTTTTATACATATCCAATTTCATTTGATAATAATGAATAAAGTCTGACACGGTGTCAAGCTCATTTACAATAATATCAAGTGAATCTCTGTGTATCGTATGAATTACCAGACCTTCAGATTCTTCAATCATTTTGCTAATAAACTCACTCTCCCCCATAAAAACAGAACATAGGAAAATATTTTTAAATACGTTACCATCTAAAATACCATACCCTGGCAATTTAATTTCCTCATTTTTTACAAATATAGTCTTATATGCTCCGATTAACTGATTTATATTTTTAACTTTATGCTTTTCTTTATAGTGCCCATCGTCTAACTTTACGTTCTTTATTTGCCAAATAAAAATCGTATCATCAAAAATGATAAGTAAATCACATAGTTCTTTACCATCTTCTTTTAGTGGTGACTGAAAACACCAATCTTTCAAAAATGAAACCTGAGCTAACTCATATGCAATTAATTCACCAGTCTTTCCCTTCAAATCTGCTGCTTTTCCTTCTAAATGTCTTGCGTATCTATCCATATTACCCCCCTTGAAAATAACTCTTTATTATAACTCGATTTTTAATTCCAACACGTTAATATCGTATATATCTGCCCACCAACATCAGTATTGTTAAAGTTTTCAAGCTTGTCATCCTTATGTTTTTTCAAATTTAAGACAGCCAATTGGGCTTTTATAGTAAAATTAGTTTAGCATTCAACTTTTAACAAATAAGAATAAGTATCAGGACATAAGCCATGGATTTTTTACAGATTGGATTAGCTTTTATTGAAGGACTGGCATTAATAATTTCCCCGTGCATCTTGCCAGTATTACCACTGGTTTTATCGACATCGATAGATGGTGGCAGACGCCGCCCATTTGGAATCATACTCGGATTCATCCTCACTTTTGCCTTATTCGCCCTTGGTTCACGTCAGTTAGTAGTTTTATTCAATATAAACCTTGATTATATAAAATACGGTTCATTAGCCCTACTTACATTACTTGGAGTGTTATTCCTGTCTGAAAAGCTATTGGCACGCTTTGCTAGCCTCACCGAAAGACTAGCCAATTTTGGCATGCAAAGCTCCAATATAAAACGCGATGGATTTTTAAGTGGCATTATGATTGGTGCACTTATCGGATTAGTCTGGACACCATGTGCAGGTCCGATTATGGCTTCAGCCTTGATACAAATTATCAGAGCCGAGCGGAATCTAAATGCAATAATGCTTATTTTTGCCTTTAGCTTTGGTGCTGGCTTACCAATGTTTATCATCTCACTGACCGGAAGGAAATTAATCATGAAATTACGCTTCATCAGCAACCATTCAGCACTAGTTCATAAAACATTAGGAATCATGATACTATCAAGTATCGCGTTAATCAGCTTTGGCGTAAATGCAGCCGATCTGACTAGCTGGAATAATAAAGCTACAGCTGGCTCAGATAAATTACAAGGAGCATTAGCAACGCCATACCCTGCCCCAGAGTTTGCAGCGTCAGACAAATGGCTAAATACGCCGAATAATCAGCCACTCAGCATCAAAAACCTAAAAGGTAAAGTAGTACTCGTTGATTTTTGGACGTACTCATGCATAAATTGCATTCGTACTCTGCCATACATTACCGAATGGGATAAAAAATACCGTAAAGATGGGCTAGTTATCGTTGGGGTTCATGCACCAGAATTTGAATTTGAAAAAAACATGGATAACGTAAAGCAAGCGATCAGCCGCTATAATATCAAATATCCGGTTGCGATGGATAATAACCTAGATACATGGATTAATTATAATAATCAGTACTGGCCTGCACATTATTTGATAGACAAAAATGGAATGGTGGTATATACGCATTTTGGTGAAGGACAATATCAGGAAACTGAAAATAATATCCGAGTATTACTCGGGCAAAAAACCATCGGGAATAGTACCGAAGATAGCGGGCTAAATTACAATATCAGCCAAACACCAGAAACTTATCTTGGCTATGCTAGAACTGAAGCTTTTGCAAGCCCGGAAGGAATAATCATGGATAAAGCAAATAACTACTCTTTACCCGGGTTTTTATCGGTAAATAACTGGGCGCTTCAGGGTAACTGGACGATTCATAAACAGCAAATTGTCTCGGGTAGTGGTAAGTCTGACTTACAGCTAAACTTCAACGCACGTCATGTATATCTGGTATTAGGTAGTGCTAGCGGGAAGCCAATCAAAGTAAGCCTTAAACTAAACGGGAAAGCTGTTCTGAACACCGCTGGTAAAGACGTAAAAAATAGCAGCGTCACGATTAACAACTATCGCCTATATGATTTGATTGATCAAGGAAAAGTTGCTAATAGCCTACTTGAAATCAATGCTTCAGAATCAGGAGTTGAAGCTTACGCCTTTACTTTTGGCTAACATAATTATAGATTAGGTACCGTTGCAACATTGACGGTACTTTCCAGATTACCAACCGTAAATTGAATACTATTAATTGCTTGATAATCGCTTGCCTGTGTTGGTGTAAAACTGATTTTGATATTACATGACTGATTTGCAGTAATATACATACAGCCATTATTGCCCGACTCAGTTAAAACCGTAAAAGCTGAGTTAGGAACAGCCACCGCAATATTATACTGGCTAAAACTTGGTGCAGCATTACTAACAATCGTATTAATAAAAGTCATTGTTGCAGATTCGCCAATTTTTGCCATATAAACTGGAGGATTTACACTGGTTGTAACTTGTAGATATTGATATGTAGAAGAGCTAGAACCAGAGTTACAACCTACGATAATAAGTGCCAACAATCCAATCCCTGCTAAGGATAAAGTTTTTTGCGCCAACATTTGCTTCCCTAAAATAATTATAATGAATCTATGATCAAACTAAATAATAAACCAGAATATTAGTTCTTGTCAATTGAAAGCATCGATTATTAGTTATTTCTTCATCACTTACGTCATTGGATCTCTTTCATAAGCAATTATTTCACTCCTAGACTTAGGAATAAAAATGTTGAAAGACAAAATTTATATGAGAGTCAAATGAGTAGCGCAAAAATCATTATGACAACAATTCTCTACTCAAACATTAAGAAAGGTGAATCTGTTAGTATTTTTGTACCTAACTAACTTTTTATGATAGATATTATCTAAAATTTAATAAAACAAACCAGCTAGTCGCTGGTATTCTGTTTCATTTCCACCCCATTAAATCCAGCTGCTTATTTATAAGCTCCTGCGGCATAGTGCAACTCATAAGAATGAGAGTAAATTTCTAGAATATTGCCAAATGGATCTTCGCAATAAACCATCCGATAAGGCTTTTCATCTGGATAATAATACCTGACAGGCATACGCTGTTTGCCACCAGCGGCAACAATTTTGGCTGCCAATCCCTCAACATCAGGATCTTGAACACAAAAATGGAATAATCCCGTTCTGAATGGGTTAAATTCAGGTTTTGGCAGATCTTTTGTTTGAGGAAATTCAAATAATTCAATACCTATTTTATCTGATGTTGACATATGTGCTATTCTAAACTTACCATAACCAGCACCGAAAACATCTTGGCACATTATTCCAATTGCGGTATTTGGATCCTCAAGAACTTCGGTTGGGCGCATTATGATATAAAACCCCAATACGGATTCGTAAAATTCAACTGCCTTGTTCAAATCTGGAACAGTTATACCGATATGCGAAAAGGCTCTAGGATATGTTTGCTGCGTCATCGATTATCTTCCTTATATTGCAAAAATTTTTGAAAGAGTAAATTTAGCAGCTATTTAAACTAAAGTCAAATAAGCTTCAAGAATGTTTTACTAATTTCTATCATCTGACAAGAAATAAATCCAAACAGTTGACAACAAATTGATAAAATACTGCAACTATTAATCTAACAAGCACCCATGAAATTACAAACAATAATTGAAAGCCACTGGTACAGCAAATTTGACCCTATAATCGGCGTAGTAATGTTTCCTTTTAGCCTGATTTATGAACTAATTGTCAGGATACGTTGGTTGTTATTTAAATTAGGCTTGAAAAAATCAAGCAAATTACCTGTGCCAGTAGTAATAATAGGTAATATCAGTGTTGGTGGTGCGGGTAAAACACCATTAACTAAGATGCTCGCAACTGAACTAAATCAGCGCGGAATAAATACCGGAATTATCTTACGCGGCTATAAAGGTAGCAGCAAAGATGCCAGAATAGTTTTGCCTGAAGATTACAGTAGTCTAGTTGGTGATGAAGCGCTAATTTATGCTCAAGCTGGTTTTAAGGTAGCTATTGGCAGTAAGCGTGTAGAAGCAGCCAAGCTACTTCTAGCTACATATCCAGAGATACAGTTAATCCTCGCCGATGATGGCATGCAACACTATTACCTAAAACGAGATCTCGAAATATGCGTGATCGATAGTAGCCGCATTCTTGGTAATCAACAGGTGCTGCCGCTTGGTCCATTGCGTGAGCCGATGTCTAGGCTAAAAACAATAGATTATTTTGCGATTAATGGTAAACATAATCAAGAGCAGTTAAATAAAATTTTGACTAAATATGGTAAACCAGTAATTTATCAGGAACTGCGCTTTATCAATTTTTATAATCCAGTATTGGATAAAGTAACCACAGTTGAAGAACTGAATAAAATTAGCGAGCTTCTACCGATGGCAGCAATTGGCAATCCACAACGCTTTTATTACTTTCTCAAAGACCTAGGGGTAAATTTTTGTAAAGTTAAATCATTACCCGATCACCATGACTATGTGATTAGTGATATTCCAGATAATTACACGATAATAACTACAGAAAAAGACTATACCAAACTTGCGAAATTTAAAAATAAACAAATCTGGGTAGCAAATGTCAGCGCAGAACTAAGCGATGAATCACTAATTGATAAAATAGTCAGCCTAGTTAAGCACCAATAAATAAGGATCAGGATAAACATGAATAAACAGAAAAAACTTTTGCTTTTAGCTATTAGTACAGGAATAGGCTATGCCAACGCCGCGAGTAGCAGCCAATTACAGATAAAGCAGGTAATCGTTGGTCCGCAAACAGGAGATAAACCAACTAATTTTTCAATCAATGTCAGTCTAATCAATAACTATAAGGATATTGATAATTGGCAATTTGGTTTTTATATGCCAAGAAATTTTCGTAAAACTAGCAAAAGTAATCTAAATCTGACTATGAAAATTTGTGATAATACCAATCAATGCGCTCCACTTAGTTACCAAAAAGCCAAATTTACTGATCCAGATTTAAGTACTGTATTTACAACGATTGTCAAACCACAAGGAAAATATCCGCTACAAAAAGGCAAAAAATACCAGATTAGCCTCTTGCATAATAGCTCAAGTAGTCCACAAAATTACGCCTCATTTCCGCAAAATTTCTTTATTACTGATGATGATAGCGTGATTAATTTAGCGACAAATTATGCTAGCTATAACTTAACATCAGCGACCAATAAACAAAATCAAGTAGCAAACCAAAAACGAATCAGTAATAACTGGAGTAATTCTGATACTACAGAGCCGATTGTTAATATTATTCCCATGCCAACCCAAGTTACCGCAATTAATAGTAGTAATCCGTTTATTCTCGATGATAATCTGGCAATTCATAATCTAGCTGAACTAGATAAAGAGCAACTAAAATTCTGGCAACAAGCGTTAAAGCAGGATCATGATTTAACACCAGATATAGATACTAAAGACGCCACCTCTGGAATCATTCTAAATAAAGTAAGCAATAGCAAAATGGAAAATCCAGAAGGCTATGATATCGAAATTACAGCAAAAGCAATTACTATTAATGCCAGTAATGCTGCCGGATTTTTTTATGCCTTACAAAGTCTTCGCCAGCTATGGTTTAAAAATACAGCTATCCCAAGCATGACAATTCTTGATACACCTAAATTTAAATATCGCGGAATATTGCTTGATGTTGCTAGGCATTATTTCACACCTAAAGAGCTAAAAAACTTTATTGATGTAATGGCTACTAGCAAACTAAATACTCTACACTTGCATCTATCTGATGATGAAGCATTTAGACTAGAACTTGACAATTACCCGGATTTGGCAAAAAAAGCTAGTCATCGTGGTTATGGACAATTAATTGGTCCTATAGCATTCCCACAGAAAAACCTTGGTAAAACCAGCAAAGATGAAAAAGTTGCAACTGCGGATAGCGATTATGGTGGCAGCTATTCAAGTGATGATATTCGCGATTTGATAAAGTATGCCAACTCCCGACAAATAACCATTATCCCAGAAATTGACATCCCGGGGCATTCGCGCGCAATGATGAAAGCAATGCCCGAAGCATTCTATGAACCGGAAGATCATAGTGAATATGCTGGCTACGGCGATGATAGTATCCCGGTCTGCGCATATGGTAGTAGTACTAAACTTGGTAAAAAATTTACTAGCGCTATTACTGGCATCCTCAATGATACAGCTAGTTTATTTAGTAACCAAACGACCCTTTATGCCACAAATAATGAAGTGAGTATCGGTGGTGATGAAGTGTTTAAAGGTACTTGGAAAGATGCTCCGTCCTGTCAGGTTTCACCATGGAATAGCATGTCAGAAACCGAAAAAGAACATTATTTCTTAGGTATGCTAAACGACGATGCTAAAGTAAATAAATTGAAACTATCTGGCTGGCATGAGTTTCTTACTGATAAAAATGGCAATGTAAATAACAGTAATGCCATAGCTAACGATGATGTTGGTCATGTCTGGGTATGGAATAACTACTCGGTGAAGTCGTCAGCTATTGCAACTAAACTTGCTAATGCCAATTATCCAGTTGTCCTAGATTATTCTGATTATCTATATATGAATATGACCTATAATGCAGATATTCATGAACCCGGGTTTTATGGTGATACTAAATTCAGTGATACCAATGCCTTATTAAGTTCAGTCAATCCAGTTGCCAAGACGCTTAAAAGTACTAAACACCCTGAACAGATTTTGGGTATCGAAGGAGCACTTTGGACAGATATTATCCCAAGTTATAGCCAGCTACAATATATGGCATTCCCGAAAATTGCCGGGCTAGCTGAAGCTGCATGGTCGTACTCTAGCTATGCCAGTGCAAAACCACAATGGCAATCATTAGCAAGTAGGCTTGGCTGTGGTAAGACCGGATTTTTGGCTTATTTAAATCAGACCTATAGTATAATCTATCGTGGCTATCCAAATGGAATCAAGCTTGAAGCACCATTATTGTGTAACTGATTTTACCCATGTATTTAATTTTCAGAGGTATAAAATGAATTTTAACGATTTTGCGGACTGGTTCGTCGTTTTGAACCCGTCCGCCATGAGGAAAAATTTGTTTTATACCTCTGAAATGGCTTATCTGCGTAATATGAGTTATTTAACTGATGTTACAATCTAAAATATTAATTTTCTCTGGAGTTTATTATGCAAGCAGTTAGTGTTTATTTGACTTTCAAAGGTAATGCGGAAGAAGCATTTAATTTTTATCAACAGGCTTTGGGTGGTAATTTAGAAACACATCGCTTCAAGGATATGCCAGAAGGAGAGAAATTACCAGAACCTGACCAGAATAAAGTAATGCATACATCATTAACTTTGCCTAATGGTCAGACAATAATGGCGTCTGATACGATAGATTCTATACCTGAATGTAGAAGCCAAGAACTTGTAGCAGGGAATAATTTTACTATCAGCATTACTCCCGACAACGAAGCTGAGGCAGATAAGCTTTTTGCAGCTTTGGCTGTTGGAGGGACTATAAGCATGCCATTACAAAAAACTTTCTGGAATGCTTACTTTGGCATGTTAACCGATAAATTTGGCATTCAGTGGATGGTAAATTACGATTACCCACAAAATTAATCGCAACACAAGCCAGTAATTCAATAATTGTGCAGCGCTACTACACAATTAGATAAAATCCGATATAATAATCGTTTAGTCTATAACTATTCTTGACTAAAAAAATAAAACCGCATTAGTTTCTTCCTCAATGCGGTTTTCTATTTCCACCACCTGATTATATTTTTCCAATCTAAAAAGCAAGGATATGGCAAATCACTGTTAACTAAGACGTCCTGATTTTAAGGAAATTTTGATAAGAATTGGTGTAATGATAGTAATCAAAACAACAGCAAGTACAATTGCTGACATAATATCATTATTTATGATACCCAGCTGATGACCTGTTACAGCAAAAATAAGACCAGCTTCTCCAATAGGTGTCATCCCAAGCCCAACTAATAATTTATTAAGCTTTTCCTTCTCACTATAGCCACTGATAATTCGCCCGATCAGACTAATTATTAACAATGAAATAGCAAATAAAACTACCCTTGGCTTCGTAAGGTCAGAAAGCTTAAAAATCAAACCAATGTAAGTAAAGAATATTGGGACAAAGATATTAGACAAGGGTTTAATAAGTTCATCAAGTGATCTAGTTTCCTGTGCATGAACAGTTTTCAATATCTGGACCTTGGTATTTTCGTCACTGGTATGATTGGCAATCAACTTTAATTCACGCAAAAACTTTGCTTGTGAAAAATTTTTGAAATGCTCAGGATCAATAACCAGACCAGCAATAAAAGCACCAATAACCGGAGCAACGCCAAGAATACTAGCAAGCCAAGTATAAAGAGTACAGATAAAAAATAATAAGCCAATTTTCATACTAATACCGGCATGAATCTTCACTGACAATTTTGTCAATAAAGGTGTCAACCGTGTACCTAAAGTTATCGAAAGGAGGAAAAACATTGTAATTTTTGCTGTAATAGTGATTAATGTTTCTATTTCAATATTACCTGCGATTAGTACACCAGAAACTATCGCAAAACATAAGATGCTTAGTACTTCATCAATCAATGAAGCAGTAAGTACCAACTTCACTTCCCGGCTGCCAAGAATCTTTAGATCCTTAAAAACTTTAGCAGAGATTCCCGTTGCTGTTGCAGCTGTTATAACACCTAATAAAATTCGACTATCGGTAGTCATATCCGGATAGAAAAAAGCACTAAGATAATACCCACCACTAAAAGTAAGAACCGTGCCAAATAAAGCAATCTTCATTCCAGAAACCAGTTTATTGCTGATATCCTTTATTTGAGTCTCAAGACCGATTTCAAACATCAGAATCATTGCACCTATTTCAGACAGAAACTGGATAATTTCATTGTGATTCATGCCGATAAATGTGGTGATACCAAATAAATAAAGGTGTCCAAGAACTATCCCAGCAAGAATTTCCGAAGTAACTACTGGTAAACCAATTTTTTTGACAATTGATAACCCTCGCGACATTAATATTGATAAAGCAAGCCACAGATAAATTGCGGGAGTAAAATCAACTGTCCCTGAAGTATTAGTATTAGCAGTTGAACTAGCAAAGCTTTTTAATGAAATGAAGAGAAATAGAGTAATCAGGCAGCCTCTTGTAACTATCTTTGTGTCTAATAGCAATCCAAGAGCGTACCATACAAATTGATTAACGTAGTTTTTGCTGAAGTTCATAAAGAAGATCCAGTGCTTGTTTTGCGGTTAAATCATTCGGATCAACTTGCCTAAGCTTACTTAGCACAGCTTCTTCATTTGGGCTAAGTGAACTAGGATATTCATCTGTAAGTGCTGCATCAATACTGAATAAGTCGAGTTTAGCTTGTTTTTCACTTCCATCTTCAAGATGTTGCAAATATTTTTTTGCCGTAGCTAAAACTGGCTTTGGCACGCCAGCAAGTGAAGCAACCTGTATTCCATAACTTTTGGCAGCAGGCCCTGATTCAACATGATGCATAAATACAATCTGATCTTTATGTTCGACTGCGCTTAGATGAACATTAGCGACTTTAGCATAGTGATTGGCAAGATCGGTTAATTCAAAATAATGAGTTGCAAAAAGACTATAAGCAGCACATTTTTCGATTAGATAGCGCGCAATTGCATAAGCAAGTGCTAAGCCATCAAAAGTGGAAGTACCACGCCCAACTTCATCCATAATTACGAGTGATTGACTAGTAGCATTATTCAGAATATTTGCCGTTTCAGACATTTCAACCATAAAGGTTGATTTGCCACCTGATAAATCATCTGATGCACCAATTCGGGTAAATATACGATCAATTACCCCAATTACAGCTTTAGTTGCCGGAACATAACAACCACAATGCGCAAGAAGGCAAATAATTGCTACCTGCCGCATATAAGTTGATTTACCTCCCATATTGGGACCAGTAATCATTAGAAATTTACTAGTATCATCTACATTAATGCTATTGGCAATAAACTGATCAATCTGTTTTTCGACAACCGGATGTCGCCCATCATCAATACGAATCTGGTGATGATTAATGAGTTCTGGGCAACAATAATTACCCAGAAGACTTACCTTGGCAAACGAAGCTAAAACATCGAGTGTTGCTATTGCATCGGCTAATTGCTGCAACTGACTAAGATGTTGATTTAGAAAATCAAGAATTTCTTCATAAATTTTTTTCTCAAGTGCCAACGCCTTGTCATTTGCGGCTAAAACTTCATTTTCAAAAGATTTTAATTCTGGAGTCGTAAATCGCTCAGCATTTTTGAGAGTTTGGGTACGCCGATATTCAACCGGGGCTTTATCTAGGTTGGAACGCGAAATTTCAATAAAATATCCATGCACACGGTTATATTCGACTTTTAAATTGGCAATCCCAGTACGTTCACGCTCTTTGGCTTCCAATTCAAGAATAAACTGGCTACCATCAGTATTGATACTTCGTAAGCGATCTAATTCAGGGTTGTAACCCTCATTAATCACATCACCTTCGCGAATCAATAATTTTGGTTCTGGCTTTATTGCGGCAAGGAGGTAAGAATAAATCTCTTGACTTACCTCGCTAAATTTAGCATAAATTTCAGCTATCAGACTAATCGAGCAATATTCACGAATAAACCCAAGCTGTGGAATCAGCTGTAAAGAGTCACGTAACCCGGATAAATCACGCGGGCGAGCAGTTCTTAGACCGATACGCGAACTGATACGTTCAATATCACTTACCTGTTTTAATACACCATGTATCTGGTTATAATTTTCCTGAAGTACTTTGACAGCTTCCTGCCGCGCACGAATCTCTTTATGATCACGCAATGGATTATTTAACCATTTATCAAGTAAGCGGCTACCCATTGTTGAAGCACATTGATCCATTACAGAAAATAATGTCGGAGCTTTTTCACCACGAATAGTTTCACTAATCTCAAGATTTTTTCGTGAGATTGCATCAAGAATCAGATAATCATTTTGATTATCATAAATAACACTATTAATATGTGGTAGCTGATTATTTTGTGTTTGTTTGGCATAATCAAGGATAATACCCGCACTTATGATAGCTTGATGATAATGACTAATCCCAAAACCATCGAGATCATTTACTAAAAAATGCTCACACAAACGGCGTAAATTCAGATCATATTCAAAATGCCATTCGGGAATAATTTTATAGGCAAGATTTGGACGGATAATTTTTAGCTGCTTAATCAAATTTTCACTGGCAATTATTTCCGCAGGACGAATCCGCTCGATTTGATTCTGGAGATCACTAGCAACACATTCACTAATCAGAAAACTACCACCACTAAGTGATATCCAAGCAAGACCACATTGATTATTTTTCTGATAGATCGCCAAAATCTGGTTATCTTCTTTATCATTTAGAAGGGTTTCGTCAGTGAGTGTTCCTGGCGTGATGATACGAGTAACTTTACGCTCAACCGGTCCTTTCCCAGTAACTTCACCTACCTGATCAACAATAACTACCGATTGCCCAAGCTTGACCATTTTAGTCAGATACTGATCAGCAGAATGGAATGGGACTCCCGCCATTTTTATCGGCGTACCAGCAGATGAACCACGCTGAGTTAGCGTAATTCCTAACAATCTGGAACCAAGCTCCGCATCTTCAAAAAATAGCTCGTAAAAATCACCCATCCGGTAGAATAACAGCATATCCGGATAATCTGCCTTGATGCGCAAATACTGCTGCATCATTGGCGTATGATTACTTATATCGGTAGCACTCATTGATTGGATTTAGTATTTCTGGATAATTTTAAGAATTGGGCTAACTAATTTAGGATTAGCCGCAATAATATTACCGCTATCAAGCATCTCTTGACCACCATTAAAGTCGCAAACCAATCCACCAGCTTCTTTAACTAATAAATATCCAGCTGCTATATCCCATGGCTTTAGGTTAAATTCCCAGAAGCCATCAACCATACCAGCTGCAACGTAAGCTAAATCAAGCGCAGCTGAACCAGCACGTCGTTGACCTGAGGTAGATAAAAGCATTTCCTTAAAAATTGGCATGTATTTATCAAGTAAACTCATATCGTAAGTTGGAAATCCAGTTGCCAATAAACTATCCGCTAAGTTTGCTGTCGTAGATACTCGAATCCGCCCATTATTTAGGCGAGCACCTTTACCTAGTTCAGCAGTATAAATATCATTACGATTTGGATCAAAGATTGCCGCATGAGTAATTTTATCTTGATGCTTTACAGCAATTGAAATTGAATATTGTGGATGCCCATGTAAATAATTAGTAGTCCCATCCAAAGGATCGATAATCCAAGTAAAGTCTGAACCATTATCAATATTCCCCTCTTCTTCACCAAGAATATTATGATCTGGGAAAGCTTTTAGAATGGTATTGATAATAATTTGTTCAGCTTTTTTATCAACTTCGCTTACATAATCATTGTGTCCCTTACGATCCACTTTGAGTCTACCAATATTTTTACTTTCTTGCTGAATGATATTACCTGCGTTATATGCAGCCTGTACCGCAATATTCAATATGCCTGACATGCTAATCCTTTGTATTCTAAAATCAGTTTTTAACCCAGTATTATACCGCAGATGATGCCATGGCTTTTACTTCAAATAAATAAATCAGCCAAAAGGTAGCGATGATTTTTCAACCATTTCTCAGCCATTTTATACTCTGGATAAATGTTAGCAACCAGTGTCCAGAAATGCAGAGAATGATTTAACTCTCTCAGATGTGCAAGCTCGTGTGCTACAATATATTCAATCACAAATAGTGGAAGCATTATAAGTCGATAACTAAACGAAATTGTCCCCTTACTACTACAACTTCCCCAACGCCCCTTAGCTTTAGTTACTTTCACCTTTTCGGGTTTAAGAGCGTACAAATTCTGGTATTTTACCATTAATGGTTGTACGATATTTTTTACCTGCTCTTTATACCAGTTAATTAATCTTAACTGATGCTCCTCTTTAGAATAGCCATAAACTCTGATTGTATCTGCTACAATTTGAACCGCTGGAGAATCACCTTCCAATAACACCAAGGAATAAGTCTCACCTAGAAAATAAATCACCCCAGTATCTTTTTTTCTACTCCTAACTTCAGCAAGTTTTTTGTCAATCCAATGCTGATATTTTTGAATAAGGTCGTTTATGTTATTAGTAGTTGCCTGAAACGGAACTCTTATGACCACCATACCATCATGATTAATACTAATAGCCATAGTCTTACGTTTTGATTTGATAATTTCATATTCCATTTCGCAATTATAACTGATGTAGCTTGTCTATGGCCATAACTATCTGACACCCGTAATTCCCGTTATATTGCATTGCAAAATAATTTAACCATTAGCCCTCATAAGCAACTGATAAATGATATAATTACGCGTTTAAAATAACTCCATTTAGCAAAAATAGATAGGACACTACCGTGGAACTGATCAAACGTTATTACACTGTACATAAATTTGGTGGCTCAAGCGTAGCCAATGCTGAACGCTTCGTTGAAGTCAAAAAAATCTTAACCGGCACAAAAGAAGTTATTGTGGTCTCAGCTACAAAAGGCACCACCTCAAAACTACAACTATTAATGGATAATGCCCGCGATGGGTTAGCTTGGCAAGAAGAGCTAGCGGCACTTGAGAAATCACATCAGATCATAATAGAAAGTCTATTGCCAGACAATAAACGTGGGGATTTATTACAGGTAATTGGGCATGATTTCGCAACTATTGCCAATGTATTTAATACCGTTAGCCAGATTGGTAATTATTCTACAGACATTCAAGATTTTATTCTTGGCTATGGAGAACAATGGTCTGCACAAATTTTGACAGCCTACTTAGCATTAAGTACAAACACTTTATATCTTGATGCAACTAAAGTATTATACTCATACAAAAAAGACGGTGTAGTTTGCATCGACTGGGAACGTAGTGAAGCAGCACTGATTAATTACTTTCAAGATAAAAAATTTGATCAGCTAGTTGTAACTGGGTTTATTGCTTCAACACCTGAAGGTAAACGCACTACTCTTGGACGCAATGGTAGTGATTTCTCTGGCGCGATTTTTGCTAAATTATTCCATGCAATCGAATTAATTATCTGGACTGATGTTGACGGAATTTATACTGCGCATCCAGCTAAAGTAAAAAATGCTTTCTGTATTGATACTCTTTCATACAAAGAAGCTCTTGAATTAGCATATTTTGGGGCGAGCGTACTTCATCCAATGACTATTGCTCCGGCTCAAGATGACAATATTCCTATTTATATTAAAGACAGCTATAATCCAGCTGCGCCTGGAACGTATATTTCACACACTTCAACCAAATCTGAACACGGAATCAAGGGTCTTACATATGTAGATGATATTGCGCTGATAAATATTGAAGGTGCAGGTATGGCTGGAGTTTCTGGCAGTGCCGCACGAATCTTCCAGATTATGCAACAATGTAATATCTCGGTAATTCTGATCTCTCAAGCGAGTTCTGAACATTCACTATGTATCGCAATTGCGAATAAATTTGCAGCCAAAGCAATTGAAGCATTAAATACTAACTTGCAATTTGAAATTGAAACCGGACAGATTAATAAAGTAACCGCTGATACAACCTGTGCAATTCTTGCTGCTGTTGGTGATGGTATGATTGGTAGTCCAGGAGTTGCTGGTAAATTCTTTGATACTTTGGCAAAAGCTAATATCAATATCCGGGCAATTGCGCAAGGATCTTCAGAACGCAACATTTCAGCCGTTATTGATAGTAAAGATATTAATAAAGCCTTGCAAGCTGCGCACGCTAGTTTTTATCTAGCGGATCAGCCAATTGCGATTGGCTTGATTGGACCGGGCGGAATTGGTGCTGCATTACTAAATCAGATTGCTGCGGCACGAGATTCAGTAAAAGCTAAAAACAAGGTTGACTTATGCTTACGTGGAATCATGAGTAGTAAAAAAATGATTCTTGCTGAGAATGCACTTGATGGCGACTGGAAAACAAATTTTGAAGAAAATGCAACGGAAGCTGATCTAGATAAATTCATTGAACATTTACTAAGCGATGACATTCCGCATGCAGTAATTATTGACTGTACCGCAAGCAATGAACTATCCAAACAATATCTATCATTCTTCAATAAAGGCATTAATATCATTACACCAAATAAACATGCTAATGCAGGTGATCTTGATTATTATCGCCAGATTATGGCAGCATCACATAAAAAAGGCTGTCATTATCTATATGAAGCAACGGTTTGTGCTGGATTACCAGTAATCAGCACCCTTCAAGATTTAGTTAAAACTGGTGATGAAGTAGTTACGATTGAAGGTGTAGTATCCGGAACTTTAAGCTTTATTTTCAATGAACTTGGTAAAGGTCGCATATTCTCAGATGTAGTTAGAGAAGCCAGAGAATTAGGCTATACCGAACCAGATCCACGTGAAGATTTATCTGGTCAGGATGTTGCCCGTAAATTAGTTTGTCTTGCCCGTGAAAGTGGCTATAGTGTTTCACTATCTGATATTCAGGTTACTAATCTGGTACCAGAAGCCCTACGTAGTTGTTCTATAGATGAGTTTCTAACTCGTTTACCAGAATTTGATGGAACTATCATGGAAATGGCAGCCAAAGCTAAAGCTAATAATGAAAAAGTTTGCTATGCTGGTAAAATCCATGAAGATGGCAAAATTACTGTTGCAATTCAGTCGGTAGCTGAATCACACCCACTAGCGCGCTTAAATGGCACTGATAATATCCTAATATTCCAGACTTCACGTTACAATAGTAGTCGTCCAATGGTAATTCAAGGCCCGGGTGCTGGAGCA